>NZ_JBQKJR010000005.1:0-102070 GCF_052117165.1 Agathobaculum sp. LCP25S3_E8 | reverse complement strand
CCTTAAATTCTTTGCTGTAACGTTTCATTGCGATCCCCTCCGTCTCTGTTCGTTCAGTTTAACAGATTTTTGGGGAATTTGCGACTGCACTTACAGGGTACTACTCCATAGATAGTTATATCAGAAATAGTAAAAACTAAATCCGTCGGAATGGTGGTTTCATCTAAAAAACCAATGGGGATATAACGACGCTGTTCAGATGATACTTTAGGAACAACAATATATTTATCTGGATTGTTTGTTTCTCTAAATAGGGATGGAGTTTCAGCTAATTTTTGTCGGCCAGCATCTGGGGAATTTTCCCTATCCGTCTTACATGCTTGCACCCGCTTCATTACTTCTGGCATTTTGCGAAGCTCTGCAGGGCTGACCCCAACCAACCATAAACACCATCTTTTCTTGTTGTTGATAAATTCAGCAGATCCAATGAGCTTTTTTATATATGGAATTGCGTTTGGCTCTTTGGATATAAAATCTTCATAGTCATCATTTTCAATTATCAAATGTCCGCCATCAGCAGGACGATTTCCGGTAGTCATTAGAGGAACTTCACAGAGTGGCTTATTTCTGTTGCTAATAAAAACATTCGGAGCATCTAACAAATAAGCATTTATATTTTCGGCAATTGCTACATGGTCCGATGTATATAGGCGATGTTTTTCGTTGTTTTGCGCAATACTAAACCCTACAATCACACAATGCACATGGGCTTTGACACTTGCCTCACTATCCCAGCGGAAGGTGCGATGAGCAAAGTCGATATGAATTTTAAACCGGTCATATAGCGGTTTCCAAACACCTGCAACTTGCTCGCCCTGAGTGATGGAATTTGTGGACACAAAAGCAGTACGAATATCTGTGCCTTGCATAAATGCGGATGCTTTAAAGTACCACCCGGAAACATAGTCTATTTTTCCTGCTGTTTTGTATGGCTTTCCCTTTTCATCTATGTAGATAGATAAAATATCCGTTTTCTGCTCCTTGCTTTGGAGCGAGTAGCCCACAAACGGCGGGTTACCCATAATGTAATTTAGCCTATTCTTTGGAACAACGCTCTCCCAATCCAGCCGCAAGGCGTTGCCCTCCACAATATTCGCGTAGGATTTCAGCGGAAGGAAGTCCAGAGACATGTGCATAATATCTTCGGTCTCTTTCATCATCTGGCTTTCGGCAATCCACAATGCCGTCTTGGCTACGGTCACGGCGAAGTCGTTGATTTCAATGCCATAGAACTGACTAATGGAGACCTGAATCGGATTGTTCATATCCAATATCAACTGATTATAGTTGAGCGCTGCCAGAACTTTATTTTCTAATCGACGCAAAGATAAGTAAGTCTCTGTCAGGAAATTGCCTGAACCGCAAGCCGGGTCGAGAAAGGTTAAACCAGCCAGTTTGGACTGAAATGCTTTGAGCTTGAGCTTTCGTGTTCGTTCGATAGCGATTTCTTGAATTCCCTTCAATTCCGCCTTTAAGTCATCCAGAAACAGCGGGTCAATGACCTTGTGGATGTTCTCAATGCTGGTATAGTGCATTCCTCCGGAGCGCCGGGTCTCTGGGTTCAAAGTGCTTTCAAACACAGCGCCGAAGATGGTGGGACTGATGGAAGACCAGTCGAAATCCTCGCTTGCCCGGTGGAGAATCAGATCTACGATGTTTTCATCCAGCCGAGGGATAATGATATTCTCATCGGCAAACAGACCACCGTTGACATAGGGAAATGCGGCCAAATCGTCATCCATATAGGGGTCTCTGGCTTCCGGCTTTGTATCCAGTACCCGAAACAAGTCAATCAGGGCGCGTCTGGCATCGCTCTGGTGCCGTTGCATATAGTCGTGAAATTTACCATGACCGCCGAAAATCTCCGCATCCTCGGCATACAGACAAAATACGAGCCGGACGCACAGGGCGTTCAGACTTTTCAGTGTCTCCGGGGACTCCGGATCTTTATATTGCTTCAAAAGAGCATCATATAGGACGCCAACGATTTCGCCGGCCTGTAAGGAGACCTCCATCTCCTTTTTGATATTCTCGTCCCCGGTGTTTACCAGAAAATTCAAGCGATGATATTCTTTCTCCAGCTCGTCCAGCGCTACTACTTCCGGCTCGTCATTCGGACGGTTCATATCGTGGATATGAAACTCACGGAAATTGCAGACCACAATCCAACGTGGATTCATATCATGTGGCAGATAGCCTGCATAGCGGCGGGCCTGCTGATAGGGTGTCAGCATGGAACCATCAGACTGTTTGTAGCCCCGCCGCAGGTCAATATCTGCGCCCTTTTGCTCAATAAGAACGCGGGTCTCCCGAATATATCCATCAATAAAACTGACATGATCCAGCTTCACAGGATACTCGAATTCAATGGCTTTTTCCGGTTCTTCCACGCCATAGACGTTCCGCAGCAAGTCAATCCAAAAACGCTGTGTTTCCTGTTTCTCATCTCCTCGGCCTGTCCAATATTTTGTAAAATCTTTTGCCGCCGCCCGCTGCTGCACATCTGTCATGGTAGCATATCCTCCCAGAAATAATTCTGTTTTAATTAAGCATAGCATAGACTAGTTGATTTTTCCAGACAACAACACACATTCGCGCAATTTTGCAAAGCATTAGGTTATGAGGAAACTAATCAGTATTCTTGCGTCGACAAAGCAACTTCAAAATGCAAGCTGAATTATCTCCTATCAGCAAATAAATTTATATACCTGACAAAATGTCAACTATACAAGCGGCATCAGCCGCGCTATAATAAAAATGAACTTAGGTTTTCGTATTTTTTGTTGTCATCGTATCACCGCCCAGGGGGCAGTCTGCCTTCTGAGCCGTTATAAATGAACTGGCAACCAAGAATTGACGCGATACCGCAGGTACACGCACGAAATTAGCATGAAATGAAGAACCCCAAGGACATAGAACTGCTGTGCAGTGCTATGTCTTTTTTGTACCAAGGTAAGGAGCATTTGTGTGCGAAATCAGTAAAACAGGAACAATGGAATTGCTTCTGTGCTGAGGGCGGATATGACCAGCTTACAGGCAGACGTTTTAATCCAGCCGTGTGCCGGATAGCCGTAAACACGAGAAAGCAAGGCGAAAACTTTTCATCTTTACAACACTTCTGGAGCCAACTACAATATACTTGAACCATGTCAGAGTAATTTTGTCAGAGTAAACCGCCCAGGGGATAGTATGCCCTTGAGTTGTCAAAATGCTAAGAATTCAGAGAAATCGGAAAGCTTGCAGCATTTGAACGATGGATACGAAGCTATTCTATGCAATGACTGAGAGGGGAAGCCTGTCCTGAGAAGCCTGCTTCCTCCCTTGCGAACACCGCAAGTGCACAAACTCCCAGCTTATTGTCATACGATGCTTGCATCAGGTCAGAGTATTTTTGAGTTCGTGTAGCCCGCCCGGGGAGCAGTCTGCCCGCCGGACTGTATGACTTTCAAAAATACCGAATAACCTACAACGGAGCTTATATTGAACGACGGACGTAAAACTGTTTTATGCAGTATTATGTCCGTTTTTGCGTTCAGAAAGGGATTTTATCATGATGAAAGAGAAGATTCCGAGCAGTAAGGAACCGCTTCCGCACCACAGACGGGTATCGCGTACGCCAGCACGGTACACATCAGGAAGCCAAATGCGCGTCGCCTTTGCCCATTCGCAAAAGGCGAAAACGTGTGACCCCTCACCGGCGCTGCCCATTCGCAGCGTTTTAGTTGAGGACAGACAGAGGAAAAGCATAACCCAATTTCTTCGGGCGATCCGCACAGCCGGTGCGGCCGTCAAGATGAGCTGGCGTACCCTCGCCCGTATCCGGTAGCACGGATTCTCCCCCGCACACATCGGCTGCGCTGTCGGCAGCCGACCAAGAGCGCACACGCTTCGCGTGACCGGCATTTGCCCGGCACTGCGCTCGCCGCGCACCCAAGGTGCAGCCGTTTTTGCGGCTCATGCGGCAACCAATGCTAACCAAAATTCCAACAGAGACAGAGCGGGCAGCTCACCGCTCCCCTTCCCCAGCCCGGCAGGAAACCACGCATTTTAACCGGAAACAGCGTGATAACACGCATCTAAAATGCGCAACCTTCTGTGCGGCACGGGGAAACCGGGCGGAAATCCGTCCCTTTGCAGACGGGTGAGCTGCGCCTGTCTCCCGACGCACAGGAGGTGCACTATGAAAACCTATGCCATCTATCAAAACCTGCTCGCCCAAGTCGAGCGCGTGTTCCGTCACTGCCGACAAGGCAGTATCCAGACCCGCCGCCGCTACAAAGAGGCCGTCTGCCGCTTCTGCTATTTCCTCGCAGAGGTCTACCACGTCGAGCGCGTGGCCAACATCGCGCCCAAGCACATTTACGCGTATACGGAGTTCCTCAAGGAAAACGGCCGTGCGGCGTCCACCATCAAAACCGACCTCGCCGCTATCCGTTTTTTCCACGACCAGCTGCCGAGCCGCAAACATCCCAAGCTGCCGACCAATGCGATGCTCGATCTGGAACGGCGCTCATTCGGCAAAGTCGACCGCACATGGCGCGATGAGGAGGTCAACCGCATGATCGGCAAGGCGTGGGGCGAAGGCCGCGAGGACTACGCTGCCGCAATTTGTCTGGCGCGGCATTGCGGCCTGCGCGTTCATGAGATTTTCCGGCTGGACACTGCGACCGCCCAGCGCGCCATCAAAACCGGCCAGCTGACGATCAAGGGCAAGGGCGGCAAAATCCGCACCGTTCCCCTGCTCCGCACCGCACAGCTTGAACTGGAAGCCATGCTGCGCCAGACGCCGCGTGGGCACAAGCTGTTCGTGTCGGACGCTACCCCGACCGACCTTGCGATCAACCGCTTCCAGTGCTTCCTCTACCGGCACCGTGACGCCGTGCAGATCGCTGACAGGCATCGTCCGCTGACCTGCCACGGCCTGCGCCATACATACGCGGTCGAGCAATATCTGACCTGCCGCAAGCAAGGGCTGGACGAGCACGCCGCCTGCCGGCATGTATCCCGTCTGCTGGGGCACGAGCGCGAGGACGTGACGCGCATCTATCTTGCATCCCCGCGGGAAGGGGGCGAGAAAAATGGCTGACAACCGCTGCACCTGTTATGATGACCTGCCGCTCATGCTGACCGTGCCCGAGGTGATCGATGTGCTCGGCATCGGCCGGAACACAGTGTATGAGATCATCCGCACCGGTGAGCTACCCAGCCGCCGCATCGGCAAACGCGGACAGATTCGTGTGCTGAAGTATGATCTCATTCGGTATATGGAAGGCGAACTGTAATCCCATAAAACAGCAAAGCGGTACGGAGTGTTCCGTACCGCTTTGCAATTATATTGGGTCCCTTCGATCGCTGATGCCCAGAATGTAATCCGTCGTAGTTTTATAAAACCCTGCCAGTTTGATCAAAACCTGTGTCGGAATATCGTTTTCTCCGGTCTCATATTTGGAATATCCGGTTTGTGACATTCCTAAAAATTTAGCAACCTGTGTCTGATTCAGGTCGGCATCCTCCCGCAAGTCTCGCAATCTGTTCATGGTGTTCACCTCAAGGTGAGTATGCCATAACCTAAAACAGGTTATTTACTTTTAACCTATTTCAGGTTAATATAAGTTTGAGGTGATTTTATGCCGGATTACAAAAAGATGTACCTGACTCTGTTCCGCGCGACCGAGCAGGCGATTAACACCCTGATCGAAGCGCAGCGCGCCTGTGAGGAATTGTATGTCAGCGAGCCGGAGCCGGAGCTGCGAGTTGTTCCGCTGCTCGGTCGCACAGAGGACGAAAACGAATAAACAACTTGCTGAAAAGGTAAGACTGCACAAGATGGTTTAGGCATTTATCCTCCGCAGTGGCTGCGGAGGAAGGTCTGTTTTTTATAACTCTCTTTGCAGATATACCATGTCCACCAGCCTGACCCCATTGTCATAGATCGGATGATCGTAGTAATCCGTAAAGAAGTTCTTGACCCGATGGTGCCGACAAAAGCCACAGGCCTCATAAAACAGGATGGTGGAAGGGCTGTCCCCCGTGCCGACCTGCAATATCGTATAGCGTCCCGCATAGGTTTGCACCAGGAAGTCCAGCAGAGCTTTCCCATATCCCTTCCCCTGAAACGCCGGTTCCACAGCGATATTCTTTAGCTCCAGCACACCGCTGCCTTCATCCGTCACGACACACTCCGCCTTGACGCCGTCCTCCTCCAGAACATACATCGTTCCACGCTCCAGATAACGGTCAATCATATCCTCCTGCTCATCCGCCAATAGCAGTAGGTCGAGATACTGTTTTTTATTGTTGATAATTTCCCTAATCTGCATTTTTCTGTACTCCATTCCCTTGCTATGATAAATTTCATGATATCACACAAAGTACGGCGTCGCAATTCTCCGACAAACATGACATACAGCTGTCGCATTCCTATGGTATAATACAGACAAACGCAGCGAAGGCGGTGACGCAATGAAAATGGATCGGCTAATCGGCATTTTGTCCCTGCTGCTTCAGCGGGACAAGGTCACCGCCCCGGAGCTCGCGGCGCACTTCGAAGTGTCCCGCCGGACGATCCAGCGGGACATCGAATCCCTGTGCCGGGCGGGCATCCCGATCGCCACCACACAGGGCGCGGGCGGCGGCATCTCCATTCTGGAAGGCTACCGCGTGGACCGCACGGTGCTGACCGCGCCGGAGATGCAGGCCATCCTCGCAGGTTTACGCAGTCTGGACAGCGTCAGCGGCACCCGCCGCTATGCGCAGCTGATGGAAAAGTTGTCCGCTGGAACAAGTGAGATAATACCCGGCGGGTCACACCTGCTGATCGACCTGTCCTCATGGTACAAGACCAGCTTGCCGCCCAAGATCGAGTGCATCCAGCAAGCGATCGAGCAGCACCGCACCATCCGCTTCACCTATTTCTCCCCCAAGGGCGAATCCGAACGGACAGTCGAGCCCTACTATCTGGTGTTTCATTGGTCGGCGTGGTATGTGTGGGGCTGGTGCGGGCTGCGGCAGGATTTCCGTCTGTTTAAGCTGAACCGCATGACCGGACTTTCAACAGGCGACGCTTTTTCGTCCCGCCCCGCTCCCCTACCCGATCTGGAACCCGCGCGCGTGTTTCCGGAAAAATACCGGGTCACCGTGCTGTTTGACCCATCCTGCCGTTGGCGGCTGGTAGAAGAGTACGGTGCCGACCGCCTAACTGTAGAACCGGACGGCCGGCTGCGGTTTACCGGCGGCTTTCCGGACGCGGAGAGTGTGCTGGGCTGGGTGCTGACCTACGGGGACAAGGCCGAACTGCTCGAACCTCAAGAGTTGCGGGAACTGCTGCAAGACACACTGCGCCGCACTCTGTCGCAGTACGGACAAGAGGAGGCATAACCAATGCGCTATGAATGGCTGGACGAGTACCTGCTGCAAAAACGCGGCGTGACCAAGGACTATCAGCCGGTCTGGAACTGGATCCGATACCATATCGGCAGCAAAATGTTCGCGGCGCTGTGTCTGGACAAGGCGCACGAGATCTACTACATCAACCTCAAGCTGGAGGAATGCGAGAGCGCATTTCTGCGCAGCCAATATGCGGATATCCTACCGGGCTATTATTCCGACAAGCGATGCTGGGTGTCGGTGAAACCGGACGGCGCGGTGCCGGACGACCTGCTGCGCAGCATGCTGGACAAGTCTTACGGCCTGACGCTTGCGGGCATAAGCAAAAAGGCGCGTCGGTTAGCGCTCGGCCTAACCGCCTGCGGGCTGGAGTGCGCAGGCTGCCCACTCTACCAGGGCGACTGCCCCGGCTGCAACGAGTGCGGCGGTCGGGTGTTCCACGCGCCGCTAGGCAAGCCCTGTCCGATTTTCGGTTGCGCAGTGAACCGCAAACACCGCACCGGCTGCGGTGGCTGCTCCGACGCGCCCTGCACATTATGGGAACAGATACGCGATCCGACACTGAACGAGGAGGAATTTCGCGCGTCTGTCGCCGCGCGGCTGGAAAACTGGAAGGAGGTGCCGGAAGATGCCCTTTGATTATAAAAAAGAGTACAAAGAATTCTATCTGCCACCCAAAACGCCGGGCATTGTCACTGTACCCGCCATGAACTTTCTGGCGGTGCGGGGGAAGGGCGATCCCAACGAGGATGGCGGCGCATACAAGCAGGCCATCGGCATGCTCTATGCCGTAGCGTTCACCATCAAGATGAGCAAGATGGGCAAACACAAGCTGGAAGGGTACTTTGATTATGTCGTGCCACCGCTGGAAGGACTGTGGTGGCAGGAGGGCATCCAAGGCATGGACTACGCGCGCAAAAAGGATTTTCAGTGGATCTCGCTCATCCGTCTGCCGGAGTTTGTGACAAAAGAGGCCTTTGAGTGGGCCGTCCGGGAGGCAACGGAGAAAAAGCAGCAGAATTTCTCTTCGGTAGAGTTTTTCTCGTGGGAGGAAGGGCTGTGCGTCCAGTGCATGCACATCGGCCCCTATGATGATGAACCCGCCACCGTGGCCGCCATGGAGCAATACGCCAAGGTGCAGGGCTACGCGGCAGCCTTCGGCGAAAACCGCTTCCACCACGAGATTTATTTGAGCGATGCGCGGCGGTGCAAGCCGGAGCGGCTGAAAACCGTCATCCGGCAGCCGATCAGGAGGATAACATGAAAGGCTTTACTCGAACAGAACCCCGCTTTTCGCTGTGTGGGCTGCACTGCGGCCTGTGTACTATGCATCTGAGCGGCTACTGCCCCGGCTGCGGCGGCGGAGTAGGCAATCAAAGCTGTGCGATCGCCCGATGCTCCCTCGAGCACGAGGGCGTCCAATTCTGCTGGGAATGCCCGGAATACCCCTGCCCCCGTTACGACGGCTTTGACGACGGGGATTCCTTTGTCTCACACCGAAACCGACAGCGGGACATCGCACAGGTTCGCGAACTGGGACTCGCGGCCTGCCTTGCGCAGCAGGCACAAAAACGCGCCATTTTGGATACCTTGCTGGCAGGATATAACGACGGCCGCCGCAAAACACTTTTCACCACAGCGGTCTATCTGCTACCGCTCGAAGAACTGCTCACCGTGATGAATGCGTTGGAAAGCCGGCCAGAGCTGACCGGAAAATCCATCAAAGAACGCGCGCTTGCCGCTGTGGACTTGCTGCAGCAGGCGGCAGACCGCCACGATATCAGCTTAAAACTGCGAAAAAAACCGAAAAAGGGGTGATCGCATGCCAACTTCCAAAGTGACAGTCCACTTTCCCTGCCCTGTCGAACAGGTATGGCAAACGGTGACCGACCTCACCCGCACCGCATGGCGCAGCGACCTTGCGCGGGTGGAGGTTATGGACGAAACCCATTTCATCGAACATACAAAAAGTGGCTACGCCACCAACTTTACGGTCACCGCCTGCGAGCCGTCCTACCGCTGGGCCTTTGCCATGGAAAACGGCAACATGTCCGGTTCTTGGGAGGGCATCTTCGAGGAAACAGCGGACGGCACCCGGCTGACCTGTACCGAAACCGTGAACGCCAAGCACTGGTGGATGCACCCCTTTGTGCCCGGCTATCTGAAGCGGCAGCAGAAGCGATATCTGGACGATTTGCGAAAGGAACTTGACCATGGAAATCAGACTGGCACAAGCACAGGACATTGACGCTTGGATGGCACTGGTAGAGCGGGTGCGAGATGCCTTTCCCGGTTTGGAAACGGCCGCTGCGATGGAAGAGCACCGAAAAAACGTGCTATGCTTTATTGCACAATCCGCGGCAATCTGCGCGATTGATGCAGATCGCGTTGTCGGCATCTTACTGTTTTCCAAGGAAACGGGCGAGCTATGCTTTCTGGCAGTCGACCCAGCCTGCCAGAGACAGCACATTGCGCAGCGACTGGTGTCCTTCATGCTGACCCAGATGGATGCAGACCAAGACATCACTGTAACCACCTATCGAGAGGACGACCCGGATGGGCGAGCAGCGCGCGCTTTCTACAAGCATTTAGGCTTTACGGAAGGGCGGCTGACCGAAGCGTTCAGCCATCTCGTCCAAGAACTAATCTTGAAGCGTAAACCAGCTGAACAAGCGTAAACATAAGTAAATCAAGGTAAAAATCATCCTCTTTACTTTATCCCTATCCCCTGCAATCACAAAGAGTCCACTGCACAGATGGAAATATGTGCTTTAGGCAATACCAATATTGAAAACCGATCAATCGCGACGAGCTGGCAAAACAGCGAGGCCAAAACGGCCTCGCTGTTTATTATTTATTTGCTTGTATCATGCTCTTCCCAGTCAATAATAAACAAATCATTTGGCGTACAATCCAACAGTTGACACAGTGTTTCAATGCGTTCGAGTTTAATCGAAGATGTTTGGTTGTTCACCATTCGGTTAAAGTTCTGATAACTCATTCCCAGTTGCTTGTAAAGCCAATATTTCGTTTTTCCCTTTTTCTCGAGCAGGAGCAGGACATTCAAACGCACCATAGCGAATGCCTCCATTATCTAATGTGTTAGTTAGATAATAGAGTTCCCAAATCTCAAATATATAGACTTTTACATTAGATAATGCTAAAGTCTATATATGAAGGGAGAAATGCCAAATGAAAGAAGACGCCTGCTGCTTCACCGGTCATCGCGACATCCCACCGAAAACCCTGCCAACACTCGCCGCAAAATTGGAAGCTATAGTTCTTGAACTGATTGCAGACGGCATTCGATACTTTTACGCTGGCGGGGCACTAGGTTTCGACACGCTGGCCGCTGAAACCGTACTGCGACTGCGCGACCAATTTCCGCAAATCCAGCTCATTCTTGCACTGCCCTGCCGAGAACAGACCCGCGGATGGCCTGCCGCGTCAATCAGCCGATATGAATACATGCTGCGCCGTGCGAACAAAGTGATTTACACCTCCGAACATTACACCCGCGGCTGTATGCACCGCCGCAACCGATTTATGGTCGACCACAGCGCCGTTTGCGTTGCATACTGCACCCGTGCGACCGGCGGCAGCGCGTATACGCTGCAATACGCCCGCAAATCCGGTCTGCGCATCCTGCTGCTAAACATGTAAAAAAGCAGTCTCCCGGCACCTGTTGGAGAGACTGCTTTCCACTCTATTTGACTTGTTTTCTGGCCTTTCGTCCACCGCCCTGCCGCAAGCTCTGCGCAACCGCCTCGATCGTCTGCTCGTGCGTCGTATCCAGCAGATGCGTGTAGATCATGGACGTTGTCGCGACCGTACTGTGCCCCAGCGAGCGGCTGATGTTGTAGATCGTCGCGCCGGAATAGTTCGCGAGCGTCGCAAAGGTGTGCCGCAGTCCGTGCAGCGTCAGCTTGGGCAGATGGTTCCGGCGGATGAATGTGCTGAACGTCTCGGTCAGATAATTGGGCAGATACGGCACGCCGTTCGGCCATGTCAGCACATAACCCGTGTCCTGATACTCCTTGCCGAACAGCAACCGGTTCTCGCGCTGCCGCCGCCGTTCGGCCTGCAGTACGCGCACGACTTCCTCCGGCATGTGCAGCAGCCTGGTCGAGGAACGGTTCTTGGTGTCCTTTTCGATCACCTGCGAACCGGCCATCGTGCGGGCGCGATGTACACACAAGGTTTTGCCCTGAAAATCGATATCCTTCCAGCGCAGGCCACACATTTCCTCGCGGCGCAGGCCGAGATATCCGGCCAGATACACGACCGGCTCAAGCTTATCGCCCTCGACCGCGTCCAACAGCCGTTGCAGCGAGGCGACGTCATAAAACTGCGGTTCGGGCCGCTTGAACTTGGGCGGCTCGACGCGGTCAGTCGGGTTGCGGGCAAGAACGTCCTGCATGACTGCGATGCGAAGCGCGTTGCGCAGCAGGTCGTGGTGCTTGCGCGCGGTGTTAGTCGACAGTCCGCAGTCATGGCACAGGTAGGCGTAATACTGCTGGATGCGCTGCGGTGACAGCGATTGCAGCGGGATCGCGCCCAACTGCGGAATGATGTGATTGACGATCATCTGGTTGTACCCATGAACCGTGGTCGCGGCACGGTTAGGCCGCACGACCGCGTCCATCCAGTAATTCAGCCACTCGGCAACAGTCGTGTCGTTCGGTTTGGTCAGCGTATCGAAGTCGCGCTGCACCTCGTGCAGCCGCAGCGCCTTGCGAGCGTCGGTCAGCCGCGCGAACGTGCGGGTCTTTTTGATCTGGTGTCCGTGCGCGTCGCGCCCAAAATCCAGATTGACATAGTATTTCTTCTTCTCCTCGTCGTACGAAATATTGCGCTCGACGCGCGTACGGGACATATTGCTTCACCGTCCTTCCCTTGTCAAATGGGGAGCCCGGTGCGGCGGTGCACAGCCGCGCCGGAAAGACGGATACCGGTATCGTCAGGCGCCGGGTTTGGGGCTTTATCGCCCCGCTTCCCTTGCCTGTTTATAGTGTAGCATAAGTTGAAAAAATAAATCTACCGGAATATCTACCGAAATTTTGAAACACCGTTTTCTGTTGCAAAAACAGGTTAAAAGCAAAAGATACCGCCTGTTATCAGGCGGTATCAGTTGGTATTTTGGTGGAGCCGAGGGGAGTTGAACCCCTGTCCGAAAGCACATCCACCGTGACTTCTCCGGGCGCAGTTTGTCTTTTTACATTCCCTCCATGACACGCCGGCAAACAGGCTAATCACTTCAGTAGAGTCATATTACATGACGGGGGCAACTCTTACCCCGTACACGTTCACCACTAATCGACGCCGGGTCTCAAAGCCGTGGTCCTCTCTGAGCCGACGGGCTAAGCCTTAATTAGGCAGCCTGAAGAGTATAATCGTTGTTGTTTAATTTATAAACAGTTGGAGCTTTTTACGCAGTTCCCCACTGCGGCCCGCTATCCCGGCTTCAACACCCCCGTCGAACCCGTTACGGCCCCATGTCGGGTGCATCCATCGGATGCAAAAAATCAACGATTTCTTTCCTTCATCGCGCGGTCCATCTCCCGCTTGGCATCTCGTGCAGCGATGCTGTCGCGTTTGTCATGCAGTTTTTTACCCTTACAAAGACCAAGCTCGATTTTGACACGCGAGTTTTTAAAATAGACCGAAAGCGGAATGAGCGAATACCCGTCCTGCTTGGTTTTGCCAAACAGGTTTGCAATTTCCTTCTTGTGCATCAGCAGACGACGCACGCGCAACGGGTCCTTATTGAAGATGTTTCCCTTTTCATACGGAGAAATATGCATGCCGCGCACAAAAAGCTCTCCATCCTTAAAGGTACAGTAGGAATCCTTGAGATTAATCTGTCCTTGCCGAATGGACTTCACCTCGGTGCCTGCCAATTCGATGCCCGCTTCGTATTTTTCCTCGACAAAGTAGTCATGCCATGCTTTTTTGTTGGCCGTGACCTGTTTAGTGCCTTGCTTGGACACTGCGCCCATGGCAATCCCTCCTTTTCGTGGCTTTGTTTATCATATCATGACAAACCGTGTTTGTAAAGGCATAAGAATGTTACAAATTGCGACCGAAACAGCGCTGCCGCTCAAAAGAGCGGCAATTCGCCGGTAATCGGGTCAACCTTTTCGGGCAGCGCAGGCTCAAACGCAAGACAGGTATAGGTCGGCTGACCGTGGAACTCGGTAATACCGTTGTCACAGATAAGCGCAGACAGTATCCCCGCCTCCTTGGCTTTTCGGTCGATTGCGAGCAGCGCTTCCTCCGAATCAACATAAACGCACACCTTGGCCACGCCACGCGAAAACCATTCGCTGAGAGGCGTTGCGGGCTGTGCACTTTCTGTCAGTGTTACGCCGTTTTCGTCTGCCCGAACCTGCCCGAGCCGCTGCTCCCGCTCCAGCGCAGCCAGTACCGCCGTGACGCAGGCATGCCCCGCCTGCGCTGCAATCTTGCCTTTGCGCATTTTCAAATCCCGTCGCATCACAATCATCTGCTTGGGTTTGTCCATACCTGCGCCTCCCCTGCTTATTCCACTGTATTGGTCAGCTTACCGATACCCTCAATTTCACAGGTGATTACATCACCCTTTTTCAGGAACTTCGGCGGCGTAAAGCCCATGCCGACGCCCGCAGGCGTGCCGGTTGCAATGATGGTGCCTGCTTTGAGTGTGATGCCCTTCGACAGCTCCGCAATGATTTCTGCAACCGAGTGCAATAGGTGGTCCGTGTTGCTATTCTGACGCTGCTCGTCATTTACCGTGGACGAAATGGCAAGCGCGGGCGGATAGGCAATTTCATCCGCCGTCACAATGCACGGCCCCATCGGCGTGAATCCGTCGAGCGACTTGCCGAAATACCACTGATTATGCGCCGTCTGCAAATTGCGAGCAGACACATCATTAACAATTGTATAGCCGAAGATATGGCCGGGCGCTTCGGATGCGCTGACATTCTTGCAGTCCTTGCCGATAACCGCACCCAACTCTACTTCGTAGTCAAGACTGTCCACCAGACCTTCATATGCCGGAATCGGATCGCCGCAACCGGACGCTTCGCACACGCGCTTGCTGAAGTAGACCGCCTTCTTACGGTTGACAAGGAATGCATCCTCATGAAAACGCGCGGACTCCACCGCATGGTCAGCATAATTGATGCCAAGACAAATCACATCCTGCGCCGGATACGGAATGGGCGCACGCAAACGCACGCTGTCCAATCTCAGTGCCGCACCCTCGGTCGCCTGTTCTGCATCCGACAGCCGCACCAGCTGTGCGGGCGAAATGCGGCGAATCAGCTCGGTCATATCGGGGAATGACAGGCCGAAAGCCTCGAGCGGCCAAATCAGTCCCGGCCATCCCTTATAGCCGATACCGATGCGATCGACGCCATCATTGTTCTGATATGTATATAGCTTCATACATTAGTCACGCTCCTATTGATGTTTACCAATTTTATGATAGCACAAATTGCACAAAAACCAAAGCACCTATTTGAACCTTTCAACAAGATGTGTTATGCTCTTATCAGAGCGAGTGAGAATTCTGCTGCATTGTCATTTCGCACCACATCTGTATGATTGGGGGATACGCCATGACCGGCACTTGTGAGAATTGCGCGTATAATGTATACGATGACATTCTGGATGAGTATGTCTGCGAAGCCTATCTGGATGAGGATGAATTCTACCGCCTGTCGCAGAGCAGAGGCCCTTGTCCCTATTACCGTTCCGGCGATGATTACGAGCTGGTGCGCCATCAAAACTGAGGAGAGAGTAACATGACCGAACGAGAAAAAGCAGCCGCCGGGCTGCTGTATGATGCTAATTACGACCCGGAACTGATACAAGCCCGCGCAGTGGCAAAGGACCTTTGCATGGACTACAACCAGCTGCGCAGTGCACAGAAAGCGGAACGTCTCGCGCTGTTACGCACGCTGCTGGCCACCTGCGGCGAGGATACCTACATCGAGCCTCCGTTCTTCGTGGATTATGGCAGCAACATCCGCGTTGGAAAGGCATTTTACGCCAATCACAATCTGGTTATTCTGGACGGCGCGCCGGTCACCTTTGGCGACCATGTGTTCATCGGCCCAAACTGCTGTTTTTCCACAGCCGGACACCCACTTGACACCGCACAGCGCAACGCCGGATTGGAATACGCCAAGCCCATCACCATCGGCAATAACGTCTGGATTGGCATGGGCGTACAGGTGCTGCCCGGCGTGACCATCGGAGATAACGCCGTCATCGGCGCGGGCAGTGTCGTCACAAAGGACATCCCCGCAGGGGTACTGGCTGTCGGTGTACCCTGCCGCCCGGTACGCGAGATTGCACAAAAACCACGCCGCGTCATTCTGTAAGAAATAAAAAAACCTTTGCCGACTGGCAAAGGTTTTTTTGATTTGATTAAGCGACGGCTTCCACGGTCTCTACACCATTTTCTCGATAGGTGTACACCGTAAATCCGCTGTACGTCCATACGCCGTCCTCGCCTTCCCCCATGCAGCTGGGCGAATAGCTCTTAGAACTGGGCGAACCGAGCGCTCCCTCCAGTGCAGAAGCAGACGATCCGATATATCCGGATGCCTGCGAAGCAGTCGGCTTGGCCGGTTCAGGCGCCGGTTCGGGTGTCGGCGCGGGAGCCGGAGTAGATTCCGGCTTGCTGGTCGAAGTGCTGCCGGACGAGCTGCCCGACGAGGGCTTGCTGGTCGTGCTGCCGCTCGAAGAGGTCGAACCAGACGATGTGCTGCCGCTCGACTGCGGCTTGCTGGTCGAAGTGCTGCCCGTGCTCGTACCGGACGAAGTGCTGCCAGACTGCGGCTTGGACTGAGAAGCGCCGTCCGAAGTCTGACTGCTGGAGGCATCCTTGTCCGCTTCGGTCTTGTCCTCCTCTCGGGTTGCATCCTCAGTCTTGTCCTTGTTTTCCTCATCCTTTACCGTGTCAACGGCTTCATTATCCTTTTTGTCTTCTGTAGCGGCATTCTGATTGCCGCCGCACGCTGCCAAGCTGCTGCACAAAATCAGCGCCAGCAGCAGAGCTATCATTTTCTTTTTCATATCTTTTCCTCCCGGTCGTTTCTGATTTATTCGACGGATTCCGCCCTCTGCTTGTTCCCCATATCAGGCGGATATTTGAGTAAATTTTCAAGATTCCGTTCAACAATCTCAACAATCACCGTATCCCCCGCCTGCACCTGTGTCAACGGATAGGGCATCTGCCGCGTGATAACCGCTTCGCGGAAGTCCGCAACTAGAAATGGGTGCAGCGCGTTTCCGAAAGAGTCACGGCACAAAAGCAAGCGACCGTTTTGCGCGTGCTCGCTTGCGGTTTGCATCAAAATATCCTCAGCCGTGCGCGGCGGGTTGACATAGGAAAAATCGACTTTGTACTGCTGCTGTGCCTCCAATTCGGTCCCCTTGGGATATAGCATTTCATACAGGTCTCCGCGGTGGGTATTTTCCGTTGTATAAGACGCTTGCCCAAACGGCGTATACGGCAAACCAAGTGTCTGCATCAGAAAATCATGCGCAAGCGCGGCGCCGCGGTTGGTCCAGTGCGAGTCTGTGTGCAGATACAACACCTCATCCTGCTCGGACAAAAAAGTGAACAAGTCGGCATAGTTGACCCCATATTCCTGCAAATATTTTGCAACAAGCTCGTAATTGCCCGGGGAATCGCTTTGCAGATAGCGTGCGGGCATATGCTCGGGATAAAGCGAATTCTTGTTGGGCGCGATAGTAAACACAAACCGCGCGCCGCGCGCCTCACAATACGCCTGCATATCTGCCACTGTCTGCGCAACCTGCCGCGCCTGCTCCTCGGTCAGCGTAGCATGATTCTGATAATCGTCCAGTGTCTGGGTGTAGTACAGCCAGCCATCCGATCCGTAAATCACATCCTCTGCGGGTGAGGTGGCAAGCAGCGTAGTCTGCAAAGCAGCGTTCGCCGTGACCATTTCCTGCCGCAATGCAAAGTGGTCGGCAATGTAGTCGGTCACCTGATCGAGCACTGCCGTATTCCAGCTGCCATCCTCGTTTCGCAGGACCGGCTTGGGCGACAGGCGCTCATTGGCAGCCGCCTGTGTCGGCGGCAGAAACAACATGCCCACCGAGGGAATCAAGCAAAGCAGCACAAAGGCTGCGGTAAAAATCCGGTATTTCATGGCAGCCTCCCTTAGAACTGAAAATAGATAAACGGATTGAATGTGCCTGCCGATAAGTTCAACATACAAAGCACAAGCAGCACCATCGCGCCTGCAAATGTTATGGACTCATTTTTCGGCTGCAAACGTTTTGCAACCGGAAAACTGAGAAAAAGCGCCAAAATCAGCGCTAACAAGAACGCAGGCGTAAATAATGAACATATGGTCATTGTTCCTGTCCAGTCCAGACCCACACCGGTAAACATCGCTGCAAACATCGCACCCGCTTGTCCCAGCGACTCGGCGCGGAACAGCGTAAAGCCCAGCACGACCACCAGCATGGTATACACATGACCAATCGCCTTTCCCTTCAGCCGCTGTACAGGCACGATGCCGCTGTCCTCGAGCACCGAGAACAAGCCGTGCCACAGGCCCCATAATACGAACGTCCAATTTGCACCATGCCACAGCCCGGTTGTGAAGAACACAATTACGCGATTAATCCAAGTGCGCACCTTTCCCTTGCGGTTGCCGCCCAGCGGGATATACAGATAATCGCGGAACCAGGTCGACAGCGAAATGTGCCAGCGCCGCCAGAACTCCTGAATCGTGGTTACCGTATAAGGGTAATCAAAATTTTCGAGGAAATGAAATCCGAACATCCGTCCCATACCGATTGCCATATCACTGTAACCGGAAAAGTCGAAGTAGATCTGCAACGTATAACAGGTGGCTCCCACCCATGCGGCAAACATACCGATTTCACCCGTTGGCAGTGTAAACACGACATCCGCCATCTGCCCCATCGCATTGGAGATCAGCAGCTTTTTGGAAAGCCCGCAGATAAACCGGCGGATACCCAAAGCGGTTTCGCGCGGCGTAGTCTGCCGCTGGTCTATCTCCTTTTCAATGTCGTGATACTTCACAATCGGTCCCGCAATTAACTGTGGAAAATAAGAAATATAAAGCAAAATTTTCACAAAAGAGCGAGAAACAACCGACCGATCACGATACACGTCAATCACATAGGAGAGTCCCTGAAAGGTGAAGAACGAAATGCCGATTGGCAATGCAATGCCGGTCATCGGCAATGACATACCGAACAGATTATTTATTGTGCCAATCGCAAAATCGGCATACTTGAACACTGCCAGCAAACCGATACCGCCTACGACTGCAATTCCAACGCCTAACTTTGGATGCTTACCCGCCGCCAGCAAACCACACACGTAGTTCAGTACCACACTGAGCAGCAGCAAAGGCAGATACACCGGCTGGCCGAACGAATAAAAAATCAGACTGGCTATGAGCAGCAGCAGGTTTTTTGTCCGTATACCGGGCAGTACACGATCGAGTACAAACACGACCGGCAGAAAGATAAACAAAAAGATCGCTGAACTAAAAACCATGTTGTTTTTTCCTTTTTCTCTTTATTATGCCTGCCCACTCTCTGTTTTACTCTCGTGTACATAATTTGCAATTGCGATACCGCCGCTGACCAGTGCCAATGCGCTTAAATTGCGCAGCGTCAGGATTTGTTCTCCCAACACAATGGCAGAGATTAGCGCGCCAAATACCGGGATCAAAAAACAGAACAAGCTGACCTTGCCCACTGGGAATTTGCCCAGCAGTGCCGTCCAGATGGTGAACGCCGCGGCAGACAGCACTACCATATACGCCAGCAGCAGCACACCGATCGGTGTGACCGCTCCCAATCGGCCTCCACCGAGCAGACCAACCGCCAGCAGGAACACACCGCCCATCAGCAGCTGCCAACCGGTCAGCAGCATAGGATCGCGCCCCGGTGTATAAATGCGGGAAACCAGCGCACCTGCACCGGCAGACACCGCCGACAGCAGCACCAAGCCGTCGCCATGCAGGTTAAAGCCATTCAGGCCACCCAGGCCGAGCACCAGCACCCCCGCAAAGCCGCACAGACAGCCAACCACTTTCTGCCGGTTCATTTTATCGTTCTGTAAGAACAAATGCGCGCAGATGAGTGCAAAAAAGGTCTGCGTGCCGGACAATACCGCGCCCTTGGTGCCGGTTGTGCCGGACAATCCGATATAATAGCACACATACTGAATCATACTCTGAAACAGGCAAATCCAGAAAATTGGTTTCCACTCACTTCGCAGCGGAACAATACGGTGCCCTTTGATACGCGCCACCAGCAGCACCAGCAATCCCGCCAGTGCAAACCGCCAGCCTGCAAAATACAGCTGAGAAAACGGTGCGTCCGACGCAATGGCAAACAGCTCATATCCTTTTTTGATACAGGGGGCCGCACTGCCCCACAGTGCGGTACACAAGACCGCAGGCATATATAACCGACGAATCAACCCTGTTGTTTGTTCCTTCATTTTCCCTTCCCCTTTTTCTGACATGAAGCCAGTATAGCATTTTTCCCTTTCACACGCAAGCAAGGGAGATTTATCGGACATCTATTTTGGTATTCTACCATCAGAGGAGGTGAACGGCATGATTTACAGTTGTCATACTAAATGCTGCCACTATATTTTCCTTGGAAGCGAGCAACAACGTGCTTGTCCGGACTGCGGAAAGCAGCAAATCCATCCAGCAACCGCAGCGGAACGTGCCGAATTCTTCCATCGGCATACCGCCGCCCTCGTCAAACACCGCCGCTCTGTCTGAGCACAGTAAAAGACCTTCCGAACCACTCCGGAAGGTCTTTTACATGCCGTTTTCATTTGTCATTTCATTTCTGACTCCTCAAGGCAGCCACAGCAGCCACCGTAATGATTTCACATTACTTGGCGGTGTGACGCGCCTTGCGAGACATCGACTTGACGCGGTTCTGGTCCAGATCCAGCATACGCGCTGCGACCAGATCATTGAAGAAACCCTTCATCATGATTTCGTCACGCTCCTTTTCGTGTAATGTTTCTGAGACTATTTCCTAATCTCTGCTATTATAATACACGGAGTGCGGCAAAAAAACAAGCGGCATGTTTTATGAATATCACACAACTGATGTTATTTATTTTTATGCAATATTACCTATTACTGTTAACATTTTGTACATATTTTGCAGAAGTTACTTAGAAGTTTTCAACAACTTAACCTTTTCCGTATTCTTTTGTCAGTTCTGCAAACAACGGCAGCGCCCGGCGAATGGTTTCTGTCTGCACGCAATAAGAAATGCGCATATGGCCCGGCGCGCCAAAATCTGCGCCCGGTACAACCAGCAAATCATATTTTTTTGCACGCTCACAGAATGCACGGTCATCCGGTTCGAGCGTCTGCGGGAACAGATAAAACGCACCCGCAGGCTTGACGCAGGTATATCCCATACTGGTGAGTCCTTGGTAAAGCAGATCCCGATTGGTCTGATACACTGAAATATCACTCGTCTGACCCACACAGCGCGCCGCTACGCGCTGGAACATGCTGGGTGCACATACGTAACCAAGTGCACGGCCCGCACCGCACACAGCAGCGTACAGGTCGGCACTGTCGGCTGCCTGCGGCGGAACCAGCACATAGCCGATACGCTCGCCCGGCAACGATAGCGACTTGGAATAGGAATAGCATACAATTGTGTCATCATAATAGGTCGGGACAAACGGCACCTGTACGCCATCATATACGATCTCTCGGTAAGGCTCATCCGATACCAGGTAGATGGGGTGCCCGTACTGCTTTTCTTTTTCGCGCAACAAGGCAGCCAATTGCTGCACAGTCTGCTCTGAATAAACCGCGCCCGACGGATTGTTTGGAGAATTCACCACCACTGCTTTGGTGTGCTCGCTCAATGCCTGTTCCAGCGCGTCGAAGTCAATTTGAAAATCTGTAATGCATGGCGGTACAATCACGCATTTTGCCCCAGCACCGCGCTCAATAAACATGAGATATTCCGGAAAATACGGCGCCAGTACAACAAATTCGTCCCCCGGACAGGCAATCGCCTTAAACGCACAGGATAATGCCGCCGCCGCGCCCGCGGTCAGGTACAGATTGTCGCCCGTATAAGCCGTGCCGAAACGACGGTTGAGGTTGTCTGCCAGTGCCTTGCGCGCATCCGCTGCACCCTGCGCAGAAGTATAGCCGTGCAACGCAACCGGGTCTCCCGCAGCCTCAGCCAAAATCGCTTCACGCACTGCATCCGGCGCCGGTACGTTCGGATTACCAAGAGAAAAGTCAAATACATTTTCCCGCCCGACCACTGCTGCGCGCTGGTTGCCGTATTCAAAAAGCTCACGGATGGTGGAACGGTTGTTCCCCAACGCAGCCATCTGCTGATTGAGCATGTAAAATCGCCCCTTTCTTATGAAATTTATTATAGCATAGCGTAAAAGTGCACGCAAGATAAAGCCCGCCGCACAACGACTGTGCGGCGGGACTGTTTTGCGTTTATTCAAATTTAATCTGTTTTTCCGGCAAGTCCTCATCGGTCAGCAGCGCGCCGATAGAAGGAATGCTGCGGCAGCGGTAACGTCCATTGTCGGACAGTCCTGCATCCTCCATACGGCAAGCGCGCGTAATTGTATGCTTACCGCGCAGCACCATAGCCTGTACACCCTGCGTCGAACGGCTGGCCTTGATGTCCAGCATATTCGCGCGGAAGGTCAACGCGCGGTTGGCCGTCGAGAACATGGTGATCTCGGTTTCCTCATCGACCGGATGGAAGAACGCCACCGCAGGCGACTTAGCTGAATACGCGCCGGTCAGGCGGCGGCGGTTTGTCTTGGTTTCAAAGCTTTCGAGCGAGAAGCGCGCAGCCTTGCCGTTTTGGAACACAATGACCATATTGCCCTTGTAATCGCCCGGCAGCATGGCATATACCGGCATTTCGCCCTCTTCCATACCGAGCTTTCCGGCCAGATAATCGCCCAGTACGGATGCCTTGCAATCGTCAAAGTCATACAGATGCGCCTTGTAGGCCTGCTGCATATTGGTGAAGAACACGATTTCAGCCTTGTTGGTTGTCTCGGTCTGCCAAATCACCTCATCGCCATCCTTCAGCTTGTGCTCCTGCGACATGCGCCACGACTGTGGGGTGATCTTCTTAAAGTAACCTTCGCGCGTCAGGAACAGCAGCACGGCGTAATCCTCGATGTGATCCTCATCGTCGAAGGTCGGCACCGCCTCCGCCGTCACCAGACGGGTACGGCGCGGCGACGGATACTTCTTGATGACCTGTTCCAGTTCTTTGACGATGATATTCCGAATCTTCGTCTTGGATTTGACAATTTCCTCTAGCTTTGCAATCTCTTTTTCCAGCGCTTCGGTCTCCTGCGTGCGCTTGAGGATATATTCCTTGTTGATATTGCGCAGACGAATATCCGCAATAAACTCGGCCTGTATCTGGTCGATACCGAAGCCAATCATCAGATTGGGGATGACCTCGGCATCCTCTTCCGTCTCGCGGATAATGCGAATCGCCTTATCGATATCCAGCAGAATCTTGGCCAGACCGTGCAGTAAATGCAGCTTGTCCTTCTTTTTATTCAGGTCGAAGAATACACGGCGACGCACGCACTCAGTACGCCATGCGGTCCACTCATCGAGCAGCTCACGCACACCCAGCACGCGCGGCATGCCGCCAATCAGCACATTAAAGTTGCAGGAAAAGCTGTCCATCAACGGCGTCAGCTTCATCAGCTTTGCCATCAGCTTTTCCGGGTCGGTGCCGCGCTTGAGGTCAATTGCAATCTTCAGACCGGACAAATCGGTTTCATCGCGCACATCTGCGATTTCACGCAGCTTACCGCTCTTGGCCAGCTCTGCAATCTTATCGATAATCGCCTCAATGGTGGTCGTATACGGAATTTCCGTAACCTCAATCAGGTTGTCCTTTTTGTCAAACGTCCACTTCGCACGCACCTTGAATGAGCCACGACCCGTCTCGTAAATGGCGCGCATCTCGTCCTCATCGTAAATCAGCTCACCGCCGGTTGTGAAGTCCGGCGCTGGCAAGGTCGTGAGCAGATCGTGCTCCGGATTCTTGATGCACTCGATCGTCGTGCGGCACACTTCTTCCAGGTTGAAGCCACAGAAATTGGATGCCATACCGACCGCAATGCCCGTATTGGCTGAAACCAGAATGTTCGGGAAAGTCGTCGGCAGCAGTGTCGGCTCCTTCATTGTGCCGTCATAGTTGTCGACAAAGTCCACCGCATCTGTGTCGATATCACGGAACAATTCCGCGCAGAACGCATCCAGTTTGGCCTCGGTATAACGCGGTGCAGCATAGGCCATGTCACGGGAATACACCTTGCCGAAATTGCCCTTGGAATCGACAAACGGCATGAGCAATGCTTCATTGCCGCGCGTCAGACGCACCATTGTCTCGTAAATAGCCGCGTCTCCGTGCGGATTGAGCTTCATCGTTGCGCCGACAATGTTAGCCGACTTAGTGCGGTTGCCGTTCAGCAAGCCCATTTTGTACATCGTGTACAGCAGCTTGCGGTGCGAGGGTTTGAATCCGTCGATTTCAGGGATTGCACGCGAAACAATAACACTCATTGCATAGGGCATATAATTCTCGCGCAGCGTATCCGTAATACGCTGGTCAACCGAAGGATGCTCCCTATATACTTTTGGCTCGTCGTTTTTCTTCTTTGCCATCCAAATTTAACTCCTTGTCAGGATATATCTGCCAGCTCGAGATACTGTGCGCCGTTTTCCGCAATATACTCTTTGCGGCCAGACAGATTATCGCCCAGCAGCAGGTCAAACATCTCGCTGGTCGCCTTGGCATCCTCGGGCTGAATGCGAATCAGGCGACGGGTTTCCGGATTCATCGTGGTTTCCCACATCATGTCCGCTTCGTTTTCGCCCAGACCCTTGGAGCGCTGTATCAGCACCTTTTTCCCCTCGAGTTTTTGCAGAATCGCAGCTTTTTCACTCTCGTCGAACGCGAAATAGCTTTTATCTCGATAGGTGATCTCATAAAGCGGTGATTCAGCAATATAGACATAGCCTTTTTCAATCAGCGTCGGTACCAGCCGATACAGCATCGTCAAAATCAGCGTGCGAATCTGGAATCCGTCCACGTCAGCATCGGTGCAGATGATGATGCGCCGCCAGCGCAGCGCCTCAAGATCGAACGCAGACAGGTCTTTTGCCGCCTTGCCGCGCACTTCCACCCCGCAGCCGAGCACCTTCAGCAAATCGGTGATGATATCATTTTTGAAAATCTTTCCGTAATCCGCTTTCAAACAGTTGAGAATCTTGCCGCGCACCGGCATAATCGCCTGAAACTCACTGTCGCGTCCCTGCTTGACCGAACCGAGCGCAGAATCACCCTCCACGATATACAGCTCGCGTCGGGTCACATCTTTGGTGCGGCAGTCGACGAATTTCTGTACACGGTTGGCCAAATCCATGCCGCCGGACAGCTTTTTCTTGATGTTCAGACGTGCCTTCTCCGCCTGCTCACGGCTGCGCTTATTGATGAGAACCTGTTCGGCAATCTTATCCGCCTCAGCCTTGTTCTCGATGAAGTAAATCTCCAAGCCCTGCTTGAGGAAATCGGTCATTGCTTCTTGAATGAACTTGTTGGTGATTGCCTTTTTGGTCTGATTCTCATACGAGGTCTGAGTGGAGAAGCAGTTGGTCACGAGAACTAGGCTGTCCAGCACGTCTTGGAACGTGACCTTGCTCTCATTCTTGGTGTATTTGTTATTCTGCTTTAGATACGCGTCAAGTGCGGAAACAAAGGCCGAGCGCACTGCCTTATCCGGTGCGCCGCCGTGTTCCAGCCATGAGGAGTTGTGGTAATACTCAATGCGTGACACCGCAGAGGAAAAGCAGAACGCACAAGACAATTTGACCTTGTATTCCGGCTTGTCCGCACGGTCACGGCCGCGTCGCTCGCCCTCCAGGAACTGCACCGAAGTCAGCGGGTTCTCACCGACCAGCTCGGTGACATAATCCACAATGCCGTTCTGGTAGAGAAATTCGGTTGTCTCAAACTTCCCACCGACCTGATTTCTCAGTACGAACTTGATATGGCTGTTGACCACAGCCTGCCGCTTAAGCGTATCGAGATAGTAATCGACCGGAATATTAATATCAGTGAACACCTCAAGGTCGGGCTTCCAGCGGATGGTTGAGCCAGTCTTTTTGGAGGTCGTCGGCTTTTTGGTGAATCCCTCCTTGGTGGGGGTCTTATTTTCACCCTTCTCAAAGTGCAGGCTATACTCGAACCCATCGCGCACGACGGTTACGTCCATATATTCTGAAGAATACTGAGTCGCACAGGTACCCAAACCGTTCAAGCCAAGCGAGAACTCATAATTTTCACCCGTGTCGTTCTTGTATTTGCCGCCCGCATACAGCTCACAGAACACCAGTTCCCAGTTATAGCGCTGCTCATTCTCGTTCCACTCAATTGGAATGCCGCGACCGCGGTCTGCCACCTCAATCGAGCCATCCTCATAGCGGGTGGTAACAATCTCGGTGCCAAAGCCCTCGCGCGCTTCATCAATCGAGTTGGAGAGAATCTCGAACACCGCATGCTCGCAGCCTTCCAGCCCGTCCGAGCCGAAAATAACGCCCGGGCGCTTGCGCACACGGTCCGCGCCTTTGAGCGAGGAAATGCTCTCATTGCCGTATGACGGTTTTGCTTTGCTCATAAAGTCCTTAACTCCCTATTTCCGCAATTCTCAAATCCATAACTATATTATTATACGCTGTTTTTTTATATTTTTCAATCTTTTTCCGATTTGCATACTCAAACTCTGTTTTCCTGCACAAAAAAGCGCGCGCCGCTTTTCGCAACGCGTGCCTTCTATGATAATGGGCGATTGAGCCTCTTGTCTTTGGACTGTCCGGGAGCCTGCGCGGTATTCCGTCCCACAGGGCCGAACAGATTTTTATCGTCTTCCCATGAAGAAGTTTATATCAAAAGGGGTTATTCCCTTGCTGTGGTTATACTATACCGTACCCATATGTCTAAAGTTTGTAGAAAATTTGAAAGAAGTGTAAACACTTCTGAGCGCACGATTAGTTTTATATCGAACGAAAAAAGAACAGATGCAAAAGCATCTGTTCTTTTCTACTAATTAGCGAAACTTTTTCTTCTTGGCGCGCGCAGCCTCAGATTTCTTGCGGCGCTTGACGCTCGGGCTTTCATAATGCTCACGCTTGCGGAGCTCGGAAAGCGTACCCGCCTTGGCGCACGAACGCTTGAAACGGCGCAGCGCGCTGTCAATAGATTCATTTTCCTTGATGCGGATCTCCGACACAGTTTTCCCTCCCTCCGCGCGTTCCCCTCTGGAGGAACGCTATGCACGGCCCTGCATGCAACGGCACACAAAACCGTAAGAATATTATATCTGTTTTTACCGTCCGTGTCAATAACAAAGTTTAACGAACGACCAGATTGACAATTTTACCAGGTACGACGATCTGCTTGACCATCTCCTTGCCCGCAATCGCGTTCTGCACCTTTTCCTCTGCCAATGCGGTATCGATTGCCACCTGCTTGTCGCAATCCACAGGCAGTTTAATCGTGCACTTGAGCTTGCCGTTGACCTGTACAGCCATTTCAACCGTATCCTCGACCGTCTTGGCCTCTTCATAAACCGGCCATGGTGCAACAGACAGCAAGCCCTCGCCGCCCATCTGCTGCCACAGTTCTTCGGTGATATGCGGAGCAAACGGGTTGAGCAGTGTCAGGAAGGTCATATATTCAGCCTTATTGACACCCTTATCATAGAACTCATTGAGCATGGTCATAAGTGCCGCGATTGCAGTATTGGCCTTGAGGTTGTCCGCATCCTCGCCGACCTTCTTGATCGTACGATGCATGAGCACCTCATGCTGCTTGGAATATTCGTCGCCTTCCTGCACCTTTTCGGCCAACCCCCAGACGCGCTCGAGGAAGCGGCGGCAGCCCTTAATCGACTTCGGGCTCCACGGTGCAGCCTTCTCAAAATCGCCGATGAACATTTCGTACAGACGCATGGTATCTGCGCCGTAGGTGTCCACAATCTCATCCGGATTGACCACGTTACCGCGGCTCTTGGACATCTTCTCGCCATTCTCGCCCAGAATCATACCATGGCTTGTGCGCTTAGCATACGGCTCCTTGGTCGGCACGACACCGATGTCATACAGGAACTTATGCCAGAAGCGGCTGTACAGCAGGTGGAGTGTAGTGTGCTCCATACCGCCGTTGTACCAGTCCACCGGCGACCAGTATTCCAGTGCTTCCTTGGAAGCCAGCGCCTTGTCGTTGTGCGGATCCATGTAGCGCAGGAAGTACCACGAAGAACCAGCCCACTGCGGCATGGTGTCGGTCTCACGCTTGGCAGGACCGCCGCAGCACGGACAGGTTGTGTTGACCCAGTCGGTCATTTTGGCAAGCGGCGACTCGCCGTTCTCAGTCGGCTCATAGCTTTCCACGTCCGGCAAGGTCAGCGGGAGCTGGTCCTCCGGAATCGGCACCCAGCCGCACTTCTCGCAGTAAACCAGCGGAATCGGCTCGCCCCAGTAGCGCTGACGGGAGAATACCCAGTCGCGCAGCTTATACTGCACTTTAGCATGACCAATGTCCTTCTCTTCCAGCCATGCAATCATCGCCGGAATGGCATCCTTGACCGTCTTGCCGTTGAGGAAATCCGAGTTTACCAGAATACCGGTCTCGTCCTTTGCGGTAAAGGCTGCCTTCTGCACATCCTCACCGCCGGAGACCACTTCGATAATCTCGCAGCCAAACTTCTTAGCAAACTCCCAGTCACGGTCGTCATGCGCCGGAACCGCCATAATAGCGCCCGTGCCATAGCCCATCAGAACATAGTCGGATACGAAAATCGGAATCTCACGTCCGTTGACCGGATTGATTGCCGCAACGCCGTCCAACTTGACGCCGGTCTTATCCTTGTTCAGCTCGGTGCGCTCAAAATCCGACTTGCGCGCAGCTTCCTCCCGGTAAGCGCGCACCGCGTCGATGTTCTTGAGTTGGTTCGCCCACTTCTCGACCGCCGGATGCTCCGGAGAAATAACCATATAGGTGGCGCCAAACAGCGTATCCGGACGGGTAGTGTATACCGTCAGGGTATCCCCCTCGGTGGTCTTGAAATCGACCTCTGCGCCGGTGGAGCGGCCAATCCAGTTGCGCTGCTGTACCTTAACGCGCTCGATGAAATCCACCTCATCCAGATCGTCGATCAGGCGCTGGGCGTATTTGGTGATCGCCAGCATCCACTGGCTCTTGGTCTTATGAACAACTTCGCTGCCGCAGCGCTCACATACGCCGTTGACAACCTCTTCGTTTGCCAGCACGCACTTACAGGAGGTGCACCAGTTGACGCTCATTTCCTTCTTATAGGCAAGGCCCTTCTTAAACAGCTGCAGGAAGATCCACTGCGTCCACTTGTAGTAATTCGGGTCAGTCGTATTGATTTCGCGCGACCAGTCGAACGACAGGCCGAGCGACTTAAGCTGCCCCTTAAAGCGTGCAACGTTCTTCTTGGTTACCTCCGCCGGATGGATGTGATTTTTGATAGCAAAATTTTCGGTCGGCAGCCCAAAGGCATCCCAGCCCATGGGATACAGCACATTGTATCCCTGCATGCGCTTTTTGCGCGCCACGATGTCAAGCGCGGTGTAGGAGCGCGGATGGCCTACGTGCAGACCTTGACCGGACGGATACGGGAATTCGACCAGCGCGTAGAATTTTTTCTTCTCGCTGCCGTTTTCCGCTTCAAAGCAATGTGCCTCATCCCAGATGTCCTGCCACTTTTTTTCAACCAATTTGTGATCGTACTTCAACGGTATTTCCCCCTAAAGTGAATGGTTTATTTTAGGCGCGGTAACGCGGCGGACACACTTCCTGCATCCGCCGCATCCCGTTTTATTTTTCTGCAATGCCAAGCTCAGACAACGCCACGGGCGTTCCGTCCTTCCACAGATTCTCCAGATTGTAGAACTTGCGGGCCTCCGGCATAAACACATGCAGCACAACGCAGCCGTAATCGAGCAGCATCCACTGCGCGGATTCATAGCCCTCGGTGTGGTGCACCAGTGTTTCGTGATCGTATTTCAGACGCCACTCCACGTTATCAGCCAATGCTTTGACCTGCGTGGTCGAGGACGCCGAACAAATGACGAAATATTCGGTCAGCTCGGTCAGGCGCTCCACCTGCAACACTTCGATTTCCTGCGCTTTTTTCTCCAGAAGCGCTTCACAAATCGCTTTTACGGTATCTTTAGCAGTCAATTTTTTAACTCCTTCTTTATCGTCATGCTTCCGGGTCGATTACAGCATCGCCGCCGCCCGTACCGGAATCGGTCGTGCCGCCGCCGCTGCTTTCTCCGCCGCCTGTGCCGCCGCTTTCTCCACCGCCGGTACTGCCACCGCCTGTGGTCTCTCCGCCGCCGGTACTGCCGCCGCCCGTGGTCTCTCCGCCGCCGGTACTGCCGCCGCCCGTGATCTCTCCGCCGCCGGTCGTGCCGCCGCCTGTGGTCTCTCCACCGCCGGTCGTGCCACCGCTGCTTTCTCCGCCGCCGGTCGTGCCACCTTCGCTCGTGCCGCCGCCCGTGCTTTCTCCGCCGCCGGTGCTGCCACCGGACGAAGTCTCTCCGCCGCCGCTGCTTTCTCCGCCGGTCGAACCGGAATTATCATTGTAATCCTCGTCCGAGGTATCGCCCCAGACATAATTATCCTCACCCGAGCTAACGCCGCCACTCCAACTTGACGAACTGCCACCTTCCGGACCGCTTACCATATCCAGCGTAGTAATCTTTTCCTCATACGGATTGAAATACTTATTGACCAGATCAAGCGTTTCCTGATAGTACGGGAAGAAGAACGAATACTGATACGGGTCACTGCCGGCATAGCTCATAGCACCATAACCGGGGAGCGTGAAGAACTGAATATTCTCATTCTTGATCTGCAGTGCCTGCATGCCCATCCAGAGCAGCTCGCCTGCGGTCAGGTCGGTTTTAACGTTCTGGAATACCGCATCTGCAATCGAGGAGATTTTGGTGATGTTTTTGAGCTGGAATACCTCTCCTGCAAGTGTTTTCAAAAACTTCTGCTGATTTTCTACACGGCCTTCGTCGCCATTCGGATACTGCACCGAATAGTCGTTGTTATGCCGCCAGCGCAGGAATTCCACTGTCTGCTTGCCGTCCAGATGCTGCATACCGGCATACAGGTCAATGTGTAGATTCTGCGATGGGTCGTCATACTGCATCCGGAAAGGAATCTCATAATCAATGCCGCCGATCGCATCTACAATCGCTGCGATGCCATCGAAATTGACGATAACATATTTATCCGGCTTGAAGCCCATCAGACGTTCAATCTCGGTCTTGGTCTGCTCGATGCCCTTGCTCATACCGTAAGCGGCATTGATCTTGCGGCTCGCACCACTCAGACCATTGTTGCACATCGTATCGCGCGGAATGTTCATTACGTTAATGGTCTTTTTGTTGACATCCATCGTAGCGACCATCAGTGCATCGGTTCGGGTCTGATCCTCGTCAACCGCACCAACTACAAAGGTAAATACGTCATCGATGCGCGTGCCCGAATTGAGCATACTGTTGACATCGATCTTGTCCCCATTTTCCTTGTCCTTGATGGTGGGGTCATTGGCCTGCGGCGGGCGGATAAAAAACACTGCAGCAGCCGCAACGCAAAGCAAAAGTGCCAGCACAATCACTGTGATAATAATAACGCGCCTGCGCTTCTGGCCCTTGGTCAGCTGTTTTTTTACCTTTGCGCCCTTTTTGCCCGTCGGCTTGGGTGCGGTCTGCGATGCTCGCTGCGCCGTGGGCTTTGACGCGGACTGCGGCATCTTTGACGCTGTAGGCTTTGACGCGTACTGCGGTGCTTTCGGCGCCGTGGACATCGGCTTTTGGTTAGTCTTGCCCGCGGCCTGCCGCGGCGCGCTTTGATTTTGCGTGCGGTTTGTCCGGCCGCTACGGCCTCCGCTGCCTCCGAAAAGTTTCAAACGATTCCTGCCTCCAGTATTGTCCTATTCGTCACGCCAGCGAATACCATGCCGAATCATATCGTTATATGCTGCAATCGTATCGCTGTGTATCAGTTTGCTACGCTCGACCAACTCGGTCAGCGTTTGGTCATAACAATAGAGCAGCGCACGCTCAATGCTCTTCCGCGCCAGCTCACGCGCCTTTTCCACACCCGGAAAATCGCGCGTATCCTCGATGTAATCAGCCAGATAAAGGATTTTGTCCAGTAATGTCATGCCGTGCTTGCCGGTGGTGTGGCAGGCAATTGCGTCGCAGATATCTTTGGGCATGCCGTATTCCTCGCGCGCAATAGCCGCCGCCGTTTTTCCGTGCAGCATTTTCGGCTCGCTTTTTTCAACGGTACAGGGTATTATACCGTATTTCTCACATAAATTCAACTGTTCCTGCGGAGAAAGATGCTTTGTTATGTCGTGCAGGATAGCGGCCACCCCAGCTTTTTCCGGATCGCCGCCGAAGCGCTCCGCCAGCTTTCTGGCCGCCCGCTCACATCCCAGCGTATGCTCATACCGGTATCCATGCAGTCGCGCCAGAATCCCCTGCCTCATTTCATCGTTACACAACATAACTTTTCCCCGCCTTTCTGATTTTATATCGCTTATTATCAATAACCGTAAAGGTGATTTCGCTCGATATAATCCGCGACCGCGGGCGCGGTATAGCGACGCAGCGCGCCGCCCTGCCGCAGCTCGGTCGATGAAATGGGAATGCTGGCTCCCTGTACCAGCTCGATATTCGCGTGCATACTGCGGTGCAGCAGCACAGCCTTGCGGCGCAGCCTTGACCAATCATCCTGCGTGCGGGCACAAACCGCCAATGTGCACAGCTGCACAATTTCATCCGGCGCGCGCCAGATACGGTCAAACGAAAGCAGCATGTCTGTACCGACGATTAAATACAGGTCGGTCTCCCCCCGCGCGTGCAGGGCGTGCAGCGTATCCACGGTGTAGCTTGCCCCGCCACGGTCGATTTCCATAGTATCCAGCTGGGCCCACGGCGTGTCCTTGGTCAGCAGGCGCACCATCTCACAGCGGTCGGCTGCCGTGGCTGTGTGTTCAGGCAGCGCTTTGTGCGGCGGAATATTCGTCGGGATGAACAGCACCCGGTCAAGGGCAAGTGTATCGTGCGCCAGCTGTGCCGCGCGCAGATGGCCCAGATGCGGCGGATTGAATGTTCCTCCAAGAATGCCCGTCCTCATTTGACCAGCACAATCTTTCGCTTATCCTTATCGTGCGCCTGCCGGTACACAATAAATTTCGAACCGATGCACTGCACCGGCTCGGCGCCGGTTGCTTCACACAGAGCCTCGGACACCGTGCGCGGAGTGAGCATGGCGTTCTCCAGCACCTTGCCCTTGACCAGTTCGTGCGCCTCGAGCAGCTGATCGAGCTGGCGCTCGACCGCATCGGTCACGCCTTCCTTGCCGATGATGAGTGTATCAGCCAAAGGGTTTGCCAAAGCGCGCAGCTGCGCGCGCTGTTTGGTTGTCAGCATAAATAATATTCTCCTGTCTTGTTGGTTTCAAATACGAGTTTTCAGCGCATCCTTAAGCGCTCGCAGCGCGCGACCGCGATGGGAAATCCGGTTTTTCACCTCGCCCGGCAGTTCTCCGAACGTGCAGCCGTATTCCGGGACAAAAAACAGCGGATCGTACCCAAAGCCGCCTGCCCCACGGCTTTCGCGGAGCAGTTCGCCTTCGCATTCACCGCGCACAGTCATCTCCTGTCCATCCGGCAGAATACACGCAATCGCGCACACAAAGCGACAGGCTCGGTTATCCTTGTTCCGCATATTCTCCAATAAAAACGCATTTCTATCCTGATCGGTTCCCTCACAGTAACGCGCGGAGTAGATGCCCGGCGCGCCGTCCAGTGCGTCCACGCACAGGCCGCTGTCATCCGCAATAGCGGGCAATCCGGTAAAATCGGCTGCACTTTTTGCCTTGATGATGGCGTTTTCCTCAAAAGTTGCACCGGTTTCCGCCGGCTCAGGCGCGTTTTCGGGTAAAGGCATTACTTCGATGCCGAGTTCACCCAAAATCTCCGCCATTTCTCTCAGTTTTTTCTGATTATGGGAGGCAAGCACAAATTGCATTACAGGCTCTCCCCCATCACGCGGCTCTGCTCTTCACATAGACGCCGACAGCCCTCTTTGCCCAGCGCGAGCAATTTTTGCAACTCGGTATCCGAGAACGGACGACCTTCTCCCGTTCCCTGCACCTCGATAAACTCGCCCGCCGAAGTCATCACAACATTACAATCCACGATTGCATGGCTGTCCTCGGCATAATTAAGGTCAAGGATGGCCTCATCCTCGAAGATACCGACCGAAACCGCCGCAACCTGCGCGGAAAGCGGCATTTTCTCGATCACGCCTTCGTCAAGCAGCTTTTTGCATGCGATCCACAGAGCAACAAACCCGCCCGTAATCGACGCGCAGCGCGTGCCGCCATCTGCCTGAATCACGTCGCAGTCCACCGTGATCTGACGCTCACCGAGCGCTTCGCGGTCAACCACCGCGCGCAGCGAACGGCCGATCAGCCGTTGGATCTCGCTCGAGCGGCCGTCCAGCTTTAGGCTCTTGATATCGCGTTTTTTGCGCGTATTGGTTGCTCGCGGCAGCATGGCATATTCCGCCGTCACCCAGCCCAGGCCCTTGCCCTCCAGGAAGGGCGGCACCTTATCCTCCACCGAAGCGGTGCAAATCACCTTGGTGTTGCCCATTTCTACCAACACCGAGCCTTCGGCATACATCGTATAATCTTTTGTTATCTTCACCGGCCGCAGCGCGTCGGTTGTTCTTCCGTCAGGTCGTTGCATCATGCATTTTCTCCTTCCACAGGCGGCAGAATGGCTTCCAGAAATGCCGCACGGTCAAAATCAATCAAATCGTCAATACCTTCGCCCACGCCGACCAGCTTGACCGGAACGCCAAGTCCCGCCGAAATGGCGATCACAATGCCGCCTTTGGCCGTGCCGTCCAGCTTGGTCAGCACGATGCCGGTCAGGTGTGCGGCCTTGTTGAATTCCTCGGCCTGATGCACGGCATTTTGGCCGGTCGTCGCATCCAGTACGAGCAGTGTCTCGCGCGACGCATCCGGCAGCTCCCGCGTGATGACACGATCAATCTTGGCCAGCTCATTCATCAGATTCGCCTTGTTGTGCAGGCGGCCCGCCGTATCCACGATGATGATATCGCTGCCGCGCGCCTTGGCCGCCGAAATCGAGTCAAACACGACCGCCGCCGGGTCTGCACCCTTGCCGTGGCGAACAATGTCCGCACCCGCGCGCTTGGCCCAGATCTCGAGCTGATCAGCCGCCGCTGCACGGAAGGTATCTGCCGCAGACAGCATGACCTTTTTGCCCTCATTTACGTATCGAGCGGCCAGCTTGCCGATCGATGTGGTTTTCCCCACACCGTTTACACCGATCACCAGAATGACCGCAGGCTTACCCGAAACATCGAGCGGTTGGTTTTCCAGCATATTGTCGGTTAGAACCTCGCGCAGCAGCTCACGCAGCTCGGGCGCGGTCGTAATTTTTTGCAGCTTGGCGCGTTTTTCCACTTCAGAAACGATTTTCATCGATGTTTCCGCGCCCACATCGGACAGGATGAGCGCCTCCTCCAGTTCCTCAAGCAAATCCGCATCAATTTTGACGAAAGCCGCAAACACATTGTCCAACGAACGGTTCACCGCATCACTTGTTTTCTGTAAGCCCTGTTTGATCTTATCAAATAATCCCATAATAACTCCTCAAATTGTGATTGCTTTTACCGAATTGCATGTCCCAACTGTTTTTCTGCCTCCGCGAGGTTAAGCATCAGCATCTTGGAAACGCCCTGCTCCTGCATGGTCACACCGTAGAGCATGTCGGCCTCCTCCATTGTGCCGCGGCGGTGCGTGATGACGATAAACTGCGTGGCATCGGTCAGCCGCCGGATATACTGCGCAAAACGCGCAACGTTCACATCATCGAGCGCTGCTTCAATCTCGTCGAGCACACAGAACGGTGTTGGCCGCAGCTTCAAAATTGCAAAATACAGCGCAATCGCCACAAACGCCTTTTCGCCGCCCGACAGCAGTGTCAATGTCTTGACGGCCTTACCCGGCGGAGAAACACGGATATCAATGCCGCAGTTAAGGATATCCGAAGTGTCGGCAAGCTGCAATTCCGCATGGCCACCGCCAAAAATCTCGCGGAACGTCTCGCCGAAATAAGCGTTGAGCTTGGCAAACTCGGAAGCAAAAATCTCCTTCATGTTAACGGTCAGCTGTTCGATGACCTTATACAGCTCATGCTGCGCCTTTTCCAAATCGTCTTTCTGCTCCCCCATGAAGGTATAGCGTTCAAGTGCCTGTTGATATTCCTCGACCGCATCCAGATTGACGTTACCGAGCGCACGCATTTTCATACGGATACTCTGTGCCTGTTCCTTCGCCGCAGACACATCCTCCAACGGACGCGCGACCTCAGCCGCAGGCGTAGGCGTCAGCTCATAGTTTTCCCACATTTTATCCAAAATCTGCGTTTCTTCGGTTTTAAGCTGTCCTGCGCGGTTTTCCAACCGCGCGGATTCACGCTCGAGGCCAAGAATTTCTTCGTTTTTGCTTTGCGCTTCGCGGTCAACCCGGGCGCGTTCGCCCTCAACCCGCTCACGCTGCTGCATCTGCGCATTCAAGCTATCATGCAGCCGTCCCTCGGCTGCAGCAGTCTCCTTGCCTGCGTCCTCGGTCCGCGTCAGTTCATCCGTCAGACGACGTATCTCCGTTTCAAAGCCCGCGATGGTATCCGCCGTTCCGGTCACGCCGGCATCCAATTCTGCTTTCAGCTGCTCCAAATCGACCAGCGCGCGCGCTTCGCTGGCAGCCTCCGAACGGTTCTGCGCCAGTTCAGTTTGCACTGCGGTCATGCGCGAAGCGTTTTCCGCGGCCTGTGCGCTCTGCTGTTCGAGCGCTGCGCGGCAATCCGAAACCTGTCGTTCCGCCTCGTTCAGCGCCTGCTGTGCGCCAGCCTGTTTTTCGTCGCACTGCGCAATGGCATCCTCATACTGCAGCTTAGCCTTGGCAAGATTATCCCGCTCAAGCACCAGGCCATCATACTGATGCTGCAAACTGTCGAGCAGCACACGGTGCTGCGACACAGAGGCGCGCAGCCCTGCCTCGTCCTGCTCGGCACGGATGCGCTCGGCCTCAATTGCCTTGAGGTCATATTCCAGTGCCGCGTATTCTTCCTTGGCATCGTGGAATGCGCGGTCAGCCTGCGCCCGCGTTTCCTCTAACCGCTTGACTTGCTCCTGCGCGGCCTTGAGCCGTCCCGCACGGGCCAGTGCACCCGTGCCGCGCGAAGCGGAACCGCCCGTCATCGCACCGCCCGCCTGTATAATCTGGCCGTCCAGTGTAACGATGCGGAAGCGGTGTCCATATGCACGCGCGAGTGTCAGAGCGGTGTCCATATTTTCGGAAACCACCGTGCGCGCAAGTAGATTCTGCACGATGGCGGTATAGCGTTTATCAAAAGTGACCAGTCGGTCAGCGGTGCCAAAACAGCCGTTTTTGCTCTCCAATCCGTTTTCTCGCAACAGATTTGGACGAATTGTATCAATCGGCAAAAACGTCGCACGACCGCCGTCCGTGCGCCTGAGGAACTCGATGCAGCGTTTACCGTCGGTCGAGGTATCCACCACAATAGAGGACGCGGACGCACCGAGCGCCGTATCAATCGCAGTGACAAAGCGATCGTCGGTCGTAATGAGCGAAGATACCGGTCCATGTACGCCGCGCATCGCGCCGCGCTCGACCTGCTGCATAATGGACTTGACCGACCGTGAAAAGCCCTCATAGTCCCGCTGCATATCGCTGAGCATCTTAACACGGTTTTTGGCGTCGGTCAGTGCAGCCTGTGCTTTCGTCAACTCACCCTGCAAGGCTTCTGCCTTTTTTCGGCGGCTGTCCGCCTTAAGAGCGATACCCTGCACTTTATTTTTTGCACCGGCAAGCGTATCCAGACACGCCTGCATACGCGTCTCCAACTCGTCCTGTGCCTGTTTCTCCTGTTCCAGCCGCTTGCCCGCAGCATCAATGTCGGCGGCGATGGTATCTCGCCGCCCATCCATACCGGCAAGACTGGTCTCCGCCGCTGTACGGTCAAGCGCAAGCGCGTGAAGTTCGTTCTGTCTGGCATCCCGCACTTGCTGCGCCTGCCGCAGAGCCTGCTCCGCCTGCGCGCGACCCGCGTCCTGTGCAGCGGTCTGCTTCTGCAAATCAGCAAGCTGCGCGGACAGTCCGGTATGGCGGGCATCCAGCAACTCGATGTGTGCGCGCCGTTCTGCCAACTGTGCGCCCAAATTATGTGCCTGCTCACTGCGCTGCTCACTTTCACGCTGTGCACGGTCTATATTTTCCCGGTTATTCTGAATATTGGCGCGCAGTACCGCCGCGCGGCTCGCCTGATCGGCGGCGCGCTGCTCGGTTTCACGCAGCTGCTGACGCAGCCGGTCGGCCTCCCGGTCAATTTCTCGCATATCCTCGGAAAGCTGCTCGGACTGTGCATACAGCGCCTCCTGCGCCTGCTTGGCCTGCGCCAACTGTCCGGAGCAGGTTGCCGTGTCCTTCTCCAACTTCGACGCATCGGCCTTGATGCGATCCAGCGAGAGCAGCCAGAGCGATATCTCCAGCACACGCAGCTCGTCGCGCAGCAGCAGATATTGCTTTGCCTTGTCCGCCTGCTTTTCCAGCGGACCAATTTGCCGTTCCAGCTCATCGTACAGGTCGCGGATACGGGTCAGGTTTTCTTCAGTCGCGGCGAGCTTGCGCTCGGCCTCCTCCTTGCGATAGCGAAATTTGGTGATACCAGCCGCTTCCTCAAAGATTTCACGCCGGTCCTCGCTCTTGAGTGACAAAATCTCGTCGATACGACCCTGCCCGATGATGGAATATCCGTCGCGTCCGAGGCCGGTATCCATGAAAAGTTCATGGATATCACGTAGACGACAATGCTTTTTGTTGAGAAAATATTCGCTCTCCCCGGAACGGTAGTAGCGGCGGGTAACCATAATCTCAGTAAACTCGGAACGGAACACACCAGCGGAATTATCCAAAATCAAAGAGACCTCGGCAAAGCCGACCGGTCCACGTTTAGCCGTGCCGCCGAAGATGACGTCCTCCATTTTCGCGCCGCGCAGTGAGCGCGAGGACTGCTCACCCAGCACCCAACGGATTGCGTCCGAAATATTCGATTTTCCCGAGCCGTTCGGCCCGACAATCGCCGTCATACCGCCAAGAAACTGAATCTCGGTCTTGTCCGGAAATGACTTAAAGCCCTGTAAGATCAGGCTCTTTAATACCATGTGACACCTCGAAGATATATATGGTATTATTTTACCACTTGACACGTTGGTTTTCAATGCGAAAAGCAGAATTTACGTCCTGTTCACACCTTGCGCCATGCTGCGCGTCCCAAACTCCGCCAAATATGACAAAAGACTCCGAAAGAGTTTCTTTCGAAGTCTTTTTCTTCTCATTGTACGCCCATAGAGGCCAGCGCCTGCTTGGCCGCCATCTGCTCGGCCTCCTTCTTGCTCCGCCCGGTACCAGACGCAAACACGTTGGAGTTTAGCAGCAGCTCCATCGTGAAACGCTTGTCGTGATCCGGACCGGATTGCCCCGCCAAACGATATTCCAGCGTTTCCTGCTTGTTTTTTTGCACGATTTCCTGCAGCATGGTCTTGTAATCCTTGAATGCACCGCCTGCGATTGCCACGTCCACCTTATGCGGGATAAACCGCAGTACAAACGCGCGTGCGGGTTCAATGCCGCCGTCGAGGTAGATTGCGCCCAGCAGCGCCTCGGTCGCATCGGCCAGAATACTCGGCCGTTCGCGCCCGCCGCCAGTCTCCTCACCGTGACCCAGACGGATTTCGTCAGGAATGCCCAGTTCGTGCGCGATTTCGCACAGCGCGCCCTCGCACACGACTGCTGCACGCAGCTTGGTCAAATCGCCCTCGGGCAGCTCCGGATAATGCGTGAACAAATAATCCGCTGTGACAAAACCCAACACCGAATCGCCCAGAAACTCCAGTCGCTCGTTATGATGCAGATGATTTCCCCGATGCTCGTTGGCATACGAGGTATGGGTCATCGCAGTCTCCAGCAGCGTCGTATTTTTGAATTGATACTCTATCTTCAGCATGTTTTCACCTCCCGCTTGCGCCTTGCGGCGCGGGCATGGACAGTGCCACAGCGTCCGCCGCCGTTATTCCACCGTCATGTACTGTATATTCTGCTCCACTTCGTGAATCATCCCCGACTTTGTGTAGGCTATCGCCTGCCTCACTGCATTCATCACAGCGATCTCGTTAGAGGAGCCGTGCGCCTTGATGACCGGCTTTGCGATGCCGAGGAAAGGTGCGCCGCCGATTTTATCCTGATTGAACAGATCGCGGAACTCATCCAAGCCTTTTTTGCAGGCAAGATAGCCCAGCTTGGTTGCCGTATTGCGCGTAAATACACCCTTAATCTGGCCCGCCATAAACTTTGCTACGCCCTCGATGGTCTTGAGCATCACGTTTCCGGTAAAGCCGTCGCATACCGCCACATCGCACGCACCGAGCGGCACCATGCTTCCCTCAACATTGCCGACAAAGTTCAGACGGCCCTCGTCGCCCGCTTTCTTCAGCAGTGCGTAGGTTTCCTTGCGCAGCGGATCGCCCTTGGTATCCTCTGTACCGTTGTTAACCAGCCCGACGCGCGGATTTTTCACACCGTTGATTTTTTCCGCATACAACGAGCCGAGAAAAGCAAATTGCAGCAACATTTCCGCCGTGCATTCGGTATTTGCACCCGCGTCACACAGCATGACCTGTCCGCCGCTGCACGGCATAACAGGCGCAAGCGCACCTCGACGGATGCCCTTAATGCGGCCGCCGAACAAAGTTGCACCGGTGAGCAGCGCGCCCGTGTTTCCTGCGGAAACGAGCGCGTCGCCCTCGCCTGCTTTGAGCAGTTTGAATGCCACCGCCATAGAGGAATCCGGCTTTTTGCGCAAAACCGTCGCCGGATCGTCATGCATATCGACCAAATCGGAGGACGGCATAATGGTAAGACCATTCGTGTCCTGCATGCCGCGCTTTTTCAGGATCTCCGCGACCGTATCCGGCTGGCCGACCAGCACTACCTGTTCGCCGTATTCCTTTGCTGCCAGCGCGCCGCCGATAACGGCGGACTCCGGCGCGTTATCGCCGCCCATTGCGTCCACGATGATCCTCATATCAAAGCTCCCCTTTCAGACTGTCGATCTTTTCGAGCGCTCGCTCGGATATTTTTGTATTTTTCTCCCGCTTGCCCTTGATCTTATAGCCCAGCGGATCGAGAATGCCAAAATTGATATTCATCGGCTGGAATTTGGCCACTGTATGGTCGGAAATATAGCATGCCAGCGCACCCGTCGCAGTCTGCCGATCCAGGGCGGGCATGCTTTTGCCCTGCATCTCGAGCGCAGTCGCCACACCCGCAACCCAGCCGGACGAGGTGGACTCGACATAGCCCTCCACACCAGTCATCTGTCCTGCAAAGCGGATACGCGGGTCGGATTTGAGTGCATAGGTCGCGTCCAGCAGCCGCGGCGAGTCGAGGAACGTATTGCGGTGCATCACACCGTAGCGCACAAACTCGGCATTCCGCAGCGCCGGAATCATGGAAAACACGCGCTTCTGCTCGCCCCACTTGAGGTGGGTCTGACAGCCGACCAGATTGTACAGCGTGCCCTGCGCGTTGTCGCGCCGCAGCTGCAACACCGCGTACGGGTCTTTGCCCGTCTTAGGGTCGGGCAGGCCGATGGGCTTTAAGATACCAAAACGCATCGTATCGTATCCGCGGCGGGCGTTGACTTCAATCGGCATACAACCCTCGAACACCTTGGAGTCCTCAAAACCATGCACCGGCGCTTCCTCTGCCGTGGTCAGCGCGTTCCAGAACGCGTCATATTCCTCCTTGGAAAAGGGACAATTGATGTAATCCGCCGTGCCCTTGCCGTAGCGCGAGGCGATATAGGCGGAATCCATGTCGATGCTCTCCGCGGTCACGATAGGCGCCGCCGCATCATAGAAATGCAGGAATTCGCCGCCGACCTTGCGATGAATTGCATCGAACAGCGTATCCGATGTCAGCGGACCGGACGCAATAACTACCTTCCCCTCGGGGATGTCGGTCACTTCGCCGTATACGATTTCAATATTGGGATGATTTTTGATTTTGTCCGTCACCGCGTGTGCAAACGCCTCGCGGTCGACCGCAAGCGCGCCGCCTGCCTCGACACGGTTCTCGTCTGCGCAGGTAAGAATCAGGCTGTCCAAACGGCGCAGTTCTTCTTTAAGCAGACCCGCGGCATTAGAAAGTTCATCCGAGCGCAACGAGTTGGAGCACACCAGCTCCGCAAAATCATCCGAATGGTGCGCGGGTGAGTGCTGCTGCGGCTTCATTTCACACAGACGCACGGAAATACCGCGCTGCGCGAGCTGCCACGCCGCTTCACAGCCCGCAAGGCCCGCCCCGATAACCGTTACCTGATTACTCATTCGCAGCCTCCTTCACTTTTGCAGACTTGCGGGCAGGCTTTGCCGCCTTTTCCGCTGCCTTTTCGGCCTCGTATTTCTCAAGCGCCTTCGCGTACTGCGCCTGCTGCGTCTTGGTCAGCGCCTGTACGTCCTCATCCTTGAGTTTTTTGAAGCGGTTCGTGGTTTTGGTCATCCACGGCACCTGCTTTTTCGCCGCTGTCTTTTTGGCCGTCGCCTTTTTCGTCACCTTCTTAGGCTTTTCCTCCGCTTCGCCCTCGGCCTCCGCCGCAGCCTTGGCTGCTGCGCGCTCCGCCGCCTTGGCCGCACGCGCTTCTCGGCGCTGCCGGTTCTTCTCGGCCTCTTCAGGGGACACCCCCTCCTTGACCAGTTCCTTATAGCCGCAGCCCTCGCGCAGGCACACGTCCGTAACCTCCTTAGAGTCGCGGTCGGTGTGACGGAACAGCGAAGAATCGCAGTTCGGGCACTTGGTTTTGAGCGGCTTATCCCACGTCATAAACTGACAGGTCGGGTAGGTGTCGCAGCTGTAATATACATAGCCGCGCGCGGATTTCTTCTTAACCACCTTCGCGCCGCACATCGGACAGGCTGCGCCTGTATCCTCGGTGATGGGCTTGGTATTGGTGCACTCCGGAAAGCCCGGACAAGCGAGAAACTTTCCGAAACGGCCGGACTTGATGACCATATTGCGTCCGCACTTATCACAAATGACATCTGTGACCTCATCCTGAATCTTGATGCGCTTACCCTCGAGATCCACTTCCGCCTGTTTGAGCGCACTCTCAAAACCGTCGTAAAATTTGTGCAGCAGCTGAACATAGTCCAGCTTGCCCGCCTCAACCTCGTCGAGCTGCTCCTCCATATTAGCGGTGAACTCATAGTCCGCCACCGACTTGAATTCATCGACCAGCAGACCGGTCACGCCCTCACCCAGCGGGGTTGGACGCAGCGCGCGATTCTCCTTGGTCACATAATCGCGGTCGATAATGGTCGATATCGTCGGCGCATAGGTTGACGGACGGCCGATGCCGCGCTCTTCCATCGCGCGGATGAGCGATGCTTCGGTATAGCGCGCGGGCGGCTGCGTGAAGTGCTGCGCGGGGTCGAGTTTTTCCACCGTAAGCGTATCGCCTTCGGCAAAGCGCGGCAACGGTTTACCCGCGTCGCCCTTTTTCTCGTCGTCCGTGCCTTCCTCATAAACCGCAGTAAAACCCGGAAATGCAACCGTGTGACCGGATGCGAGGAACACCTGTCCCTCGCATACGATATCCGCTGAGACTGTATCCAGCAGCGCGTCCGCCATCTGGCAGGCAACAAAGCGCGACCAGATGAGCTTATACAGCTTGTACTGATCCGGCGTCAGGTACTGACGAATCTCATCCGGCAGGAGCTTGACATCCGACGGCCGAATTGCTTCGTGCGCGTCCTGCGCATTACCCTTGGTTTTGAACACACGCGGCTTGCCGGGATAGTATTCGTCGCCGTAACGACCGCGAATGAAGCCCGCAGCGGCAGCCGTGGCCTCGTCCGACAGGCGCAGCGAGTCGGTACGCATGTAAGTGATAAGACCGGTCAGACCATACTCGCCCAACTCAATACCTTCGTACAGCTCCTGCGCAATGCTCATCGTGCGGCGCGGCGTCATATTCAGCTTGCGGCTGGCTTCCTGCTGCAAGGTCGAGGTGATGAACGGCGGCGCAGGCGTGCGCTTTTTCTTGCCGCGCTTGATATCGCCTACTGTAAACGGTTTGCCGGTGACAGCATTGACGACCGTCCGTGCCTGCTCCTCGTTTTTCAGCTCCACCTTGCCCGATGTATCGCCGTAATAGCGCGCAGTAAAGCGTCCACCGTCTGCCGTTTGCAGCTGCGCCTCGATCGTCCAGTATTCCTCCGGTACAAAAGCCCGAATTTCGTTTTCGCGGTCCACGACCAGACGGGTCGCGACGCTCTGCACACGGCCCGCACTCAGACCGCGCTTGACCTTACGCCACAGAAAGGGCGACAACTCATAGCCCACGATGCGGTCGAGAATGCGGCGCGCCTGCTGTGCGTTGACCAAATCAATGTCAATATCGCGCGGATGCTCGATACCATACTTGACCGCAGGCTTGGTAATCTCATTGAAGGTTACACGCTTGGAATCCTTATCCTTCAGCTTGAACAGTTCCTTGATGTGCCAGGAAATGGCCTCTCCTTCGCGGTCAGGGTCGGTTGCGAGATAGACGAAATCGCTTTTGCGGATTTCGCTGCGAATTTCCTTGATGATTTTATCTTTTCCTTCGATCGGCACATATTCCGGCTTAAAATCGTGCTCAATATCGACGCTCATTTTCTTCTTCGGCAAATCGCGCAGATGCCCCATCGAGGCCTTGACTACATAGCCCGACCCCAGATATTTGCCAATGGTCTTTGCCTTGGCAGGCGACTCCACGATGACTAATTTCGACATGTTTTTCCTCCGTTTTCGGTCGCCGCACACAGCGTCAACCGAGGTTCATTTACTGACAGCCTATCACCAGTCTGCCCTTTTCGCGGCGCAGAATACCATCCATTTCAAGCATAGTGATAAGGCTCATGACACGAGGCGCGGGAAGTCCGCAACGCTCGATCAAATCCTCCGGCGTGCCTACGCCCTGCTGCACCAGCTCTACGATACGGCGCTCATCACCGCTCAGGCTGTCTGCCGTCACACCGGACGGCGGCGGTGCAGGTTTTTCCATCTTTCGGGGCGCTTGGCGCGCTGCATGCGGTTTTTTCGGCGTTTGCACAGAATGCGGCGCACGGTATTCTCCGGACGGCGCATGCAGCAGTCCGCTGTATGTCCGCACAAGTGCCTCCGGACTGCGCAGCAGTGCCGCTTCGCCCTTTTCAATCAACGCATTGCAAGCCGCTGACTGCGGCGCGTCCAATGCGCCGGGGACAGCATACACATCCCGCCCCTGATCGAGCGCGGCTCGTGCGGTGATGAGTGCTCCCGATCGATAGCCCGGCGCTTCCACAATAACCGCTGCGACCGAAAGGCCGCTGATGATGCGGTTGCGGGCGTGATAATGCTCACCGCGCGGCTCGGTGCCGGGTGGGTATTCACTGACGATTGCACCCGAAAGCAGGATATCGCCCATCAGACTGCGGTGCTGCGGCGGATAGCACACGTCCACGCCGCCCGCGAGTACGGCAACTGTCAGGCCACCGGCCCGCAGCGCACCGCGATGCGCCGCACCGTCGTTGCCCAGTGCCATACCGCTGACCGTGATAAAACCAGCCCGTCCCAGCACGCTGCCGATATGCTCCGCGGTTTGCAGCCCGTAAGGCGTGGCCTCGCGCGTACCGACAACAGCAATACCGGGCATGACGTCAAAATCCGGCCATTTGCCGCGGACATACAGCACAACCGGCGGATTTTCAATTGCGCGCAGCCGATCGGGATAGGCGCTGTCACCGAGCGTGATGACCTGGATGCCGTCTCCTGCGCACTTCGCCAGAATATGTTCGGCCTCATCCGTATTTTTATCGCACAGCGCATCCACCTGCACTTTGCGCAGCGGACAATCCCGTGCTGTGGTCAGCGCTGTCCGATCGGCCGCAAACACCGCTTCGGGCGAACCAAACGCGCGCAGCAAGCTCACTGCCACACCCGCTCCCAATCCGCGCCGGGTGGCAAGCCATACATAACTCAACCTTGAGGACATACCGCACGCCTCCTCATTTTGTCATTTCATAAATCACAATCGCCGCCGCAACGCCCGCGTTAAGCGATTCGGCACGCCCGTGCATCGGAATAATCACGCGGCGGTCGCTGAGCTCGATTGCCTGCGGCGTTACGCCGCGCCCTTCGCTGCCGATAATGACCGCCGCACGGTCCAGCGGTACCGTACCCAGCGGCACACTGTCCGCATGTAGCGCGGTTGCATAAACCGCCAGCCTCTGCGCACGCAGTCGCTCGACCGCTTCCGCCAATGGCAACCGCACGCACGGCAGGCGAAATACCGCGCCCATGGTCGAACGCACGACCTTGGGAGAAAACGGATCGGCGCAGCCCTCGCACAACACAACGGCACCGAGCGCGAATGCTTCTGCGGTGCGTAAAATCGTGCCAAGGTTGCCCGGGTCCTGCAAACCGTCCAGCAAAAGCACCTGTGCTTTGCCGTCCAGCGCATCTGCCGTCCAATACAGCTGCTTGCAGGAGAAAATCACGTTTTGCGGTGTTTCAACCTCACTGGCAAGCTCAAACAATGTGTCCGGCGCGCAATAAAGTGCGGCGCCCGCCTGCGCAGCGCGATCCAGCAGGCCATCCGGCAGACTGTCCTTTGCCCGTTCGCGCACCAGCAGTACACCGAGCTGCACGCCCGATCGCAACGCCTCCTCCAGCATCTTCTCGCCCTCGCACAGCATTTCCGCTGTGCTGCGGCGGTATTTTCGTTCCCGTCCCAGCCGCGCCAGATGCCGCAGCGCACTGTTTTGACGGCTTTCAATTGTAATCAATGCTGTTCCACCAGCTTATCCACGTTTTCGTTTGTGCCAATCACGATGAGCAAATCATCCGCCCCAATCACCTGGCTCGCCTGTGGTGTAACATCCACCTGTCCGCCCTCGCCATGACGGATTGCCAGTACATTCACCTGATACCGTGCACGCACCCCCAACTGCCCAAGCGAGCGGCCGATCCAGCTCTTGGGCGGATGGATCTCCAGAATGGAAAAGTCCTCCGACACACCGATATAATCGACCACATTGGTGCGCACCAGACGCTGTGCCAGACGCTGCCCCATTTCACTCTCCGGAAGCACCACACGATCTGCGCCCACACGCTCCAGCACACGGGCATGCACGGGGCTTTGCGCCTTGGCTACAACATATTTTGCGCCCATCTCCTTGAGCATCACCGTAATCAGAATACTCGCTTCCATGTCTGTCCCCACGGCGACAATGCAGCAATCAAAATTACGCGCGCCAACCGAGCGCAGCACGGCTTCGTCCTGCGCATCGCCGCGAATCGCCTGCGTTACATCATCCGCAATATGCTGGACGTTTTCCTCATCCTCGTCCAGCACAAGAACCTCCTGCCCAAGCGAGGCCAGCTCCCGCGCCACAGCCGAGCCAAACCGGCCCAGCCCGATTACCAAAAAGGATTTCATCATCCAAGTCTCCTCTGATTTTCCCGATTGCCGCCGCCCCCGATAAGAGCCTCACGGCAAAATCCATTTATCCTACCATGACATCCGCATCCGGATACTGCATTTTGGGCGGCTCCCGATGCCGCATCAGCACCGCAACGCCCAGCGTCAGCACCCCCACACGCCCCAGATACATCAATAAAATCAAAATCAGGCGGGAAAGCGCATGCAACGTAGGCGTCAGTCCCATCGACAGACCAACCGTTGCAAAGGCCGACACGGATTCAAACAGGCAAACACCGAACGGTACGTTCTCCACATAAGAAATCACACACGCTCCCGTCAGGCTGAGCGTGCCGCCCATAATCATCATCGTGACTGCATTCATGATGCTGCGCGAAACAATTGTGCGGCCAAAGGCCGCTACCGTCGTACGGCCGCGCAGCGCGGAAATCGCACTGAGCACCAGCACAGCCGCCGTCACGGTTTTGATGCCGCCAGCTGTTGAGCCGGGCGATCCGCCAATCATCATCAACAGGCAGGCAACCGCCTGTGAAGGACCGGTCAATGCACCCTGATCAATGGTATTGAAGCCCGCAGTGCGCAGCGTGACCGATTGGAACGCTGCCGCAAGCACCTTATCCTGCACCGGCATCGTGCCCAGCGTCTGCGGATTGCCCCACTCAAAGAACAGAGTGAGCACAAAGCCCGCACAGAGCAAAAACGTGGTCGTCACCAACACCAGCTTGGTATGCAGCCGCAGACGGCGGAAGCGGCGCTTGTCCCAAATGTCTCCCCAAACGAAAAAGCCCAGACCACCTATCACAATCAAAGCCATAATCGTCAGGTTCACAACCAGGTCATCCGCATAGCCGGTGAGCGAAGCAAACGGATTATCCGGTGTACCGACCAAATCAAATCCGGCGTTACAGAAAGCGGATATCGAATGGAACACACCCATTTTGATTCCCTGCCACAGTCCCACACGCGGGATAAACCGCGTTGCGAGAAGCACGGCTCCCACTCCTTCAAAGGCGAATGTGCCCAGCAGTACACGACGGGTCAGCCGAACGATACCGGCGTTTTCCGTCAAATTCAGGCCCGCGCTCATCACCATGCGTTCACGCAGCGTGATGGTGCGGCGGGTGAGAAAGGAAGCAATCGATGCCAGCGACATAAACCCCAAGCCGCCTATCTGGATAAGAAGCAAAATCACAACCTGTCCGAAACCGGACCAGTGGGTTGCCGTGCCGACTGTCACCAAACCGGTTACACAGGTGGCCGAGGTCGCGGTAAATAAGGCATCCAGAAAATCCGTCGGTTCCCCACTTCGGGCGGATACAGGCAACGCGAGCAGCACCGCACCGGTCAAAATAATAATCAGAAAGCCCAATGCAATTACCATCGCGGCATGCATGGCCGGACGACGGCCTTTTCGCCGTCCCAAATGTCTCACGCGGTTCATCTATGTTCCTTCCCTTTTATTTGAAATGCCAAAAGCCTGAACACACCGTCCAGGCTTTATCAGGCGTTTTATGGCTCCGTACTGAACGGCTTCATTGCAAGGATACAGGGCCAAGCATCTGAATCCTATATTACGACCAACTTAGTTTATCATAGGTGTTTCCCATTTTCAAGATGGATATTTAAATTGTATGAGAGGATTAAATCCTCGAATTTTCTACTTTTTTGGGGGTTCCTGTACCTGTCTGGGCAATACCCCATCTTACTCCCGACGGAGCTGCCCGACCCGCAGCGCCACGGAAACCGCAATCTTTTTTGTGTCCCCGCTGTCAAAAGCGATTACACCAATATCCCCGCTGCGACTCACCAGAGTGCCGGGACCAAAGGCTTTATGCATCAAACGAATGCCGGGAATATAGTCTTTGGCAACGGCTGCGATGCGCGCCGCATCCGGCTCTTTCCGAACAGCAGGCTTTTTAACCGCTGCCATCGGCTGCACCGCCCGGCCGGTTTCAAGCGGAAAAATTTCCCGCGCAAAAGACGACTCCAAACCAACCTTACGAAACATCATGATGCCGAGTTCCCGCTTGGCCCGTGTCAGTCCCACATAAAACAGCCGCCGCTCTTCCTCATAAGCGTCCAGTTCCTCCTGCTCTGCATTCGGTTCGGGCAGCACCTTGGGCAGCAGCCCGTCTGCCACGTCCATCAGGATAACCCGCTCGTATTCCAGCCCCTTACTGGAGTGGATGGTGGAGAGCACAAACGGACAGCCAGCGTCCGTACCGCCCCGCTGCACCACCTCCTGCAGCTCTTCCAATCGGTCGAGCAGGCGTTCCGGTGTAGGCTCCTGTTCCCCTAGCGCTTCCAGAATATCCGCTTTGGTCAAATCGCCGCCGCGCTCCTTTAGGTAGTCCCCATAGCCCATAAAATGTACAATGCGGTAAACCGCCTTGTCCGCCCGCTCGCGAAGCAGATTATTTAGGTGAGTCTGTAGCGCCTTGCACTGTTTTTGCGTCCACGGAGACGCAGCGGAAGAAACGGCAATGCACCCCAGAATCGTCTCACCCTCCGCTTCGGCGCGGTCTGCGGCCACCTGTGCCATGACTTTACTGATGCCTGCCCCCAACTTGTAGTACAAACTTAAAAACAGTTCGCCGTCGTTCGGGTTCCGGGCAAAACGGATGATATCCGTGATGTCGCGCACCACACGATTGGTAAAAAACAGGCTTTCCACCTGTCGGCAGCGGTAAGGGATGCCCGCACGGTCCATACGGTCGATGAGCGGCAGCGCGCTGTCGTTGTCCCGATACAAAACGGCAGTCTCCTCCGTGCAGTTTTCTGCCAGCTTGCAAAGGTAGGCATACTGCTTCTGCCGGTCATAGACCGAGCATTCGCGCACCGCTGGGCCACTGCCTTGCGTCGCCTTCATGTGTTTGGGGCGGCGATTATGATTTTTCTGGATGAACCGGTCTGCTGCCGCCACAATCTGTCGGGTAGAGCGGTAATTCTGTTCCATATACAGCACTTTGGCGTTTGGATAGACGGTGTCGAACTCAGTCAGCGCCTGTGGATAAGCCGCCCGGAAACCATAAATGCTCTGGTCCTCATCGCCGACCATGAACAGGTTGCCGCTCTGTCCCGCAAGCAGCCGGATGATGGTATGCTGGATTTTGGAGGTGTCCTGTGCCTCGTCCACACAGAAATACTGATAGCGCATCTGAAAATCACGCAGAATTGCAGGGTATTGGCGCAAAATCCGCAACGCGTAGACCATCTGGTCATCATAGTCCATCAGCTGTCGTTCACGCAGCACCTTACCGTATGCCGCAAAAAACGCAGCAAAGTCGACGCCCTCCACCTCGACCGCGGACAATTCTTCACCCTTGAGCATCTGATTTTTGGCGTAAGTAAGCGCAGTCTGGAGGGCTTTCACTGTGCTTTCCGTGGCGAACTCCTTGCTTTGCGTTCGATACAGCTCACTGATAATCGCGCTTTTCTGCGCGCCGTCCTCCAGCAGCCGAAAAGCGGTACGGCCAAACATGCGCTCGTAATAGCGAATAATTCGGCTGCATACACCGTTAATCGTGCGAAACTCCAGACGCTGCGCTTCTTCCTCCCCAAAGAAAGCGGCATACCTCGCCTGCATGTCCCGTGCAGCCGCCACCGTGTAGGTCATGGTGAGAATGCGCTCGGGCGAAATGCCCCGCACATAACGCATATAGCCCAGCCGGGTGACCAGCACGGTGGTCTTACCGCTCCCCGGCACTGCCAGCAGCAAAACCGGCCCATCCACCGTCTGCACCGCTGCTTGCTGCTGTGCATCCAGAGAAATGGAAAATTGTGTTTTGAATTGGGAAAAATCCATGCTATGCTCCAAATTTGGGTGATTTTCTCAACAGAAATACATAGGTATTTTCATCCGAATGTTCCGGTGAAAAGCCATAATTCAAATAGGAAAACGTTTTGAGCGCTTCCGGACTTTCTGCGCGGGTTTCGGCCAGATGGCGCACCATTTCTCCGCGCGCCATCTTGCACAGCGTCCCCTTCTCCACAATTTTGTCGTCCTTCTCCTCACCAAACACACAGGTGATAAACCGCGTCCCCGGCTTTTGATGGCGCGAAACGCAGACACTGTACTCCTTGGAAGCAAGATTAATGACGCAGTCAGTCTCCTGATATAACCGGTCTGCAATCTCGCCACCCCAATATCCGTACAGGTCTTTCGCCCCATCGACTTGCAGCTTGGCCTGCATCTCCAACCGGTAGGGCGTTACCCCGTCAAAAGGGCGCAGCACACCGTACAGTCCGGACAGGATGCGCAAGTGCAGCTGCACGTAGGCAAGCTGCTCCTCCGTGAACACACCGGGCGCCATGTACTGATACTGAATGCCCTCATAGGACAAAATCGCCGGAGTCAGGCGTGTGCGCAAATCCGTGCTTTGCAGCCGCTCCACATTCTGCGCAGCAATGGAGTCGTTGCACTTCCAGAGCTTTTTCAGTTGCTCATACGACATGGATTTGAGCGTTTCGTAAAGCGTTTCCGCCTTGTCGATGAAACATGGCATCTCTTGCCACGGAAGCGTATCCGTATCCACTTTCATCTTTTTCGCCGGTGAAATGATAATTCGCATATTTTTCCTCACGCCCATAAAACAGTCCCGCAGGCCACCAAACACATATCACTCTGCTTGCTCGTCCCACTTTGCCTCATCGTCACTCTCCGGCCAGATACGCCAGAATTTCAGCAGCATTGGTATCCGGCTTTACCTTGGGCATCACCTTTTCGATTATTCCCTGCTCATTGATAAGATAAGTGGAACGCACAACTCCCATACTTACCTTGCCATAGAGCTTCTTCTCCTGCCAAACACCATAGGCCTGAATGGCCTGCAACTCCGGATCGGAGAGCAGCACAAAAGGCAGCTCGTACTTCTGTGCAAATTTCAGATGCGAGGCTACCGAATCCTTACTGATGCCGATGACCACGACATTCTTCTCTTGAAACGCGCCGTAGTTCTGAGCAAAAGCGCAGGCCTGACGGGTGCAGCCGGGCGTATTGTCTCTGGGATAAAAATATAAAACCACTTTTTTGCCCAGAAAATCAGACAGGCTGACTGCATTACCCTCCTTATCGGGCAGTGTGAAATCCGGAGCTTTCGTGCCAACTTCCAACATAATAATCCTCCTCTTTGATTAAGTTCTTCTCCATTGCAAGCATCGGTACAACCTGATGCTGAAAATAACAGATGCTCTTTTATGCTGCTTTTCGCCGGACAACCGCATCCAAATTTCAGTGTATTTCACAGCGGGAGCGAAAGTCCGGGTCGTATTTTGAGAGAATCTCTTTGCGTCTGGTGTAGACATACTGAAAACTTTTCTTTCCCCGTGTACGCTCCCCCGCGTTTCGATAGCTATGGAAGTCAAGAAACAGGGCAAACAACAAGGCGGCAAGCTCTCCGAAGTCATCCAGGCTGCAAAGGCTGTACGCATCAAGATTGTCGAGAACAACCGGCTCCTTCTCCACCTGAGACAACTGGACCCCATCCTCATAGACAGGATACCGCATCCCCTCTTTGCCAAGGCCCACCTCATAGATCTGCAAAACACGTCCGCCAATCCGAAGCTCTGTATAATAATTTGAGGAAAGAAATGTTCCCTCGCGGATTTTGGCGAGAGTTCCAATCTGTGCGCCATTTGCATCGGTGATGTCACAGGGCAGTGTCCGCCACGAACCATCGCGCACCATTTTTTTGACAGAATCACCGAGGTTTGGTGTTATTTTCAACCAAGGTTCCTCCCGGCGGAAGAGCGTGATTTCGGGCGCTGCGATAGAAAAGGGAACCTCTGCAGTGCAGCGGGTCTGTCCGTCGCGCTCCAGAACATAACTCGCGTTACTGCCTGATCGTATCTGCCTGAGAAGTGCAATCATCTCTTGTATTCCTCCCTCTTTGCAGCCCATATCTTTTTATGCCGCGGTCAAATTCTCGCCTATCGGGGACGCACTTATATGCAAAGCGTCACACCACCCCGACCGCGCATCATTATTTCATTCCCCATTTTGATAGACGAACAGGACCGCCGATCGTCCGGCAGTCCTGCTTGCTCTTATCATAATTCTCGGTTTCAGCTTTCCAACGGCTTCATCGTGGGGAACAGAAGCACATCACGGATAGATGCGGAATCGGTCAGCAGCATGACCAGACGGTCGATGCCCATGCCCATGCCACCCGTGGGAGGCATGCCGTATTCCAGCGCATTGATAAAATCATCATCCATCATGTTGGCTTCATCATCGCCCGCCGCACGCAACGCAACCTGACGCTCAAAGCGCTCGCGCTGATCAATCGGGTCGTTCAGCTCGGAGAATGCATTGCACAGCTCACGGCCAACCACAAAGCACTCAAAGCGCTCGGTCAGCCGCGGGTCGGACGGCTTGCGCTTGGCCAGCGGGGACACCTCGACCGGATAATCGGTGATGAAGGTCGGCTGAATCAGATGCTCCTCGACGAATTCGTCATAGCACTGCGCCAGCAGATCGCCCCAGCCCTCCTTGCCTTTCTCAATCTCTACACCCTTGGCCTTGACCGCGGCCAGCGCCTGCTCACCGTCCATCGCCATAAAGTCCAGACCGGCATACTCCTTGACCGCCTCGGCCATGGTCATGCGGCGCCAGCCCTTGGCAAAGTCAATCTCCGTGCCCTGATAGGTCACCTTAGTGGTGCCGAGCACCTTTTCGCATACATGTACGACCATGTCCTCGGTAATATCCATCATGCTGTTGTAGTCGGTATACGCCTGATACAACTCGATGGTAGTAAACTCCGGATTGTGCTTGGTGTCCATGCCCTCGTTGCGGAAAATGCGGCCAATCTCATACACCTGTTCAAAGCCGCCCACGATCAGGCGCTTGAGGTGCAGCTCGGTTGCAATACGCATATACATATCAATATCCAGCGCATTGTGGTGCGTGATAAACGGACGCGCCGCCGCGCCGCCCGGAATGGTATTCAAGCAGGGCGTTTCAACCTCCATGAAGCCACGCGCATCCATAAAGTTGCGAATCTCTCGCACAATGGCCGAACGCTTTTCAAAGGTATCGCGCACCTCAGGATTGACAATCAAATCCACATAGCGCTGACGGTACCGCATATCGGTATCCTTCAGGCCGTGCCACTTTTCGGGCAGCGGCGCGAGGTTTTTGCTCAGCAGCGTCAGTTCATGCACTGCAACCGAGATTTCACCCTTTTGCGTGCGGAATACCTCGCCCGAAACACCGATGATATCGCCGATGTCAAACTTCTTGTAGCCCTTATAGACCTCATCGCCCACGTTATCACGCTTGATATAAAGCTGCAAACGACCATATCGGTCGGACAGATCGGAAAACGAAGCCTTGCCCATGATGCGTTTGCTCATCATGCGGCCGGCCAGACGGACCGTTTTGCCCTCCAGCTCCTCGAAATGCTCATGAATATCGACTGTGTGATGATCGCGCTCAAAGCGTACCTGCTGATACGGGTCCGCACCCGCTGCCTGCAGCTCCGCCAGCTTTTCACGGCGGATACGCTTGAGCTCATGCAGTTCTTCTGCGGTCTGCTCGTGCTGTTCCTGCGCCTGATGCTGTTCTGCCATAGTTTCCCCGTCTTTCTTCTTTTATTTCTTAATATCCATTACCTGATACTTGACTACGCCGATCGGTGCTTCGACCTCGACGATCGTGCCAACCTTTTTGCCCAGCATCGCTTTACCGAAGGGAGATTCATCCGAAATCTTGCCCTCCATCGGGTCAGCCTCCTGCGAACCGACGAAGTGGTATTCCTCCTCCTCGTCCAACTCGAGATCCTTGACCACAAAACGGCAGCCCGGAGAGATTTCATCGGCCGCGTAGGTGTCGCCGGTTACGACGACCGCCAGCTTGATGATTTCCTCCAGCTCCGCGATGCGGGAGTACAGCTTGCCCTGCTCGTTCTTTGCCTCGTCATACTCGGCGTTCTCGGACAAGTCGCCAAACGAACGCGCTTCTTTCAGCTGCTCGGCTACCTCGTCCGCACGAGTGGTTTTCAAATATTCCAGTTCTTCCTTATAAGCGTCCAGGCTCTCCTGGGTCAGTTTGATTTCTTTTGCCATGATTGCAAACCCTTCTTATTTCATAGGTTCAGCGGCATCGCACGCCGCCGTACAGTACTCCTTATTATACGGTAATATTCGCCGCACTGTCAAGCGAGCAAGTGCATTTTTGCGCATTTTCACCGATATGGCGCAGATTTATTCCAAAATTTCGACCGCTTTTTGCAATTGCGGGTCCTCCTCCGGCGAGAGGAAGTAAAAGTCCGACAACTGTGCATCGGTCAATGCCACCTCGACATCAGGCGCGATGCCTACACCCGCCAGATTATTCCCTTTGGGAGTAAAATACTCCTCTACCGACAGGTTGAGCGCAGACCCGTCGGACAGCTCGAAGGTCTGCTGCGCACGGCCTTTGCCCGTGGTGTGCGTGCCGACAAGCGTCGCGCGGTCGTATTCCTGCAAGGCTGCGGCGAAAAATTCGGCCGCCGAAATACTCTGGTCATCCACCAGCACCACAATCGGCTGGTCAATCATTTCCGCATCTGACTCATACACGGTTTCACTGCCGCTTTTGGTACGCAGCGTCATGATCGTACCCTCAGGCAGCAGCGGATCGAGCATTTCGCTCATCTCTTTGACGCGCCCGCCGCCATTGTGCCGCACATCCAGCACCAGCGACTGCGCGCCGTCTGCCAGCAGTCCGTCCAACACCTGCTGGAACTGGTCTGCAACGCCGACATGGAAATTTTCGATACGAATATAACCGATGTTATCCTCCAACATCTGGCCCCATGCCATCTTCTGGGTCACCAGAGCGCGCTGCATGGTTGCCTGTTGCACCGTGCCGCCCTTCTCTTTGCTGAACGACACGGTTACCTCTGTTCCTTCCTCACCCTGAATTGCATCAATGACGGCATCCGCGCCGTCTTTCTCGACCGTCAGCTCCTCCGCGCCAACGATATAATCTCCTTTTTCGATACCGGCCTGTGCCGCTGGAGAATCATCACACACCAGACTTACGCGCACACTGTCCTCTCCAGTGATCACCGTCACACCGATGCCGCAGCCTTTCCCCTCGCTGCTCAGCCGATAGGCCTCATACTGATCAGCCGGAATATAGGCCGACCACTGATCGTCCAATCCAGTCACGTAGCCGACCGCCGCATAATCCGCAACCTTCTCTGCATCCAGGTCTCCCACATACTGTTTCGCTGCAATACGGTCAATTTCGCGCAGCTTATCCTCTACCGCAGACGTGCGCCAACCTGTCGCTGCAAAGCAGCCGAGCACCGATGCCGCCGCTGTAGTCACGCAAAGAAAGAATGCCGTTCCCACAGAGACTTTGTTGTCCCGCCATCCAGACATCTGATTCCCTCCAAACAACAAGGGGAGAGCACTTGCCCTCCCCTTTGATTCATGATTGCATTAAGTAAAGCTGAAGAAACTCTTGGGGTCAACCGTCGAGCCGTTCTGATACACTTCAAAGTGCAGATGCGGGCCGGTCGAGTTGCCGGTAGATCCGACATAACCGATGACCTGTCCCTGCTCAACGTACTGGCCAACCGAAACAAGGATGCTGGACTGATGACCGTAAGCGGTCATCGTGCCGCCGCCATGGTCAATAACCGTATAGTTACCGTAACCGGAAACCCAGCCTGCAGTGGTCACCGTGCCGGATGCCGCTGCCAGAATCTCTGCGCCGTAGCTTGCAGGGATGTCCTCACCGGCGTGGAACTTGACCGTGCCGTAAATCGGATGCACGCGGTAGCCATATGCGCTGGATGTGGTTGTGCAGCTTGGTGTCGGCCAGACAAAGGTGCCGCTGTACGGCACACCGCCGGAAGCCGCCGACTGTGCGGACAGTTTTGCGATCTGGTTGCTGACATCCTGCATCTCGCTGGAAATACGGTCGTACTCCGCTTCGCTTTCGGCCTTGTAAGCCTGAATGCTCTCCGCCAGCGCAGCCTGCTCAGCCTCACTCGCCGCCAGCTCGTCAACCTTATAGCTCAGGTTCTCCTGATATTCCTTCTGCGAAGTTTGTGTATCCTCTAACTCCTGCTTTTTCTGCTCAATATCTTCCTTCGCGGCAGTATATTCGGCAACAATCTTCTTGTTGTCATCCATAATCGCCGTGATGATCTCCATACGGGACAGCAAATCGGAAAAGCTCGAAGAGTTCAGCAGCACTTCCAGATAGCTGGTGTCGCCCTGCTCATAGGTCGTGCGCACGGTAAGCGCAAATTCCTCTTCCTTTTGCTCCAGCGCTTCCTCCGCCGCAGCAAGTTCAGTGGTCTTGACATCAATCTGGTCCTGCAAGCGCTCGATATACGCCTCAACCGTGGAAATCTCTTCCTTTGTCAGGTTGATTTCGCTTTGCAGCGCGGCACGGGTTGCCTCTACGTCGCTTGCCTGCTTGGTCAGCTCCGCGATTTTTTCCTTAACCGCCGCTTTCTCATCCTCCAGCGAGGACAGCTTATCTTGCAGCTCATCTGCATCCTCCGCAGCCCCTGCAAACGTCAGGCTGGTCACCAACATGGAAGCCAACAGTGCAACCACAAGAATGCCGGCAATCACGCACGATATCAGCCGTGTCGTGCTTTTCTTCATCATAATGATAATCGCTCCTTTATCCGTCGCCAATGCATCATACATTCATAAACTTGCGAATGCTCGTCACGGAACCACCAATGCCGAACAACACACCCGCACCCAAATATACGCCCAGCACCAGCCAGCGCAGACCGTCAAACGCAACAATGTGGAAATACGGAATCACGCCGCTTACAACATTGGTAAGCTCGGTGTACAATCCCCACTGCGCAAGGAATGCCAAACCGCCTGCCAGCAGACCCAGCACCATGCCTTCAATAACGAATGGCCAACGGATAAACCAGTTGGTCGCACCGACCATTTTTTGAATGGAAATTTCCTCACGGCGTGCAAACATGGCCAGTTTTACCGTATTGGCGATGATGAAAATCGAGATGACCGCCAGGCCAACCACCATGGCAAGCGCAACAATATTGAATACGCGCTGCACCTGAATCAGCTTGGAAATAACATCCTCATCCGCACGGATATAGTCGGTACCGTCCACAGCGGCGATCTGCTCAATTGTCTGCTCGGCCAGTGTCGGATCCTTCAGAGTGAAAATAAAGCTGTTTCGCAGCGGATTGTTTGCGGAATTATAATTATCCAGGATGACTGCGTCCTCACCCAACTCCTCGCGGTATTTTTCCAGCGCCACATCGCGATCCTCAAACTCGACCGTTGCAATATTGTCGATCTTGTTAAATTGCGATCCCAATGCTTTCGCCTCGCGCGTGGTCAGGCTGTCATCAATGAATACCACAATCTCGTTGGATTGCTGCAATTCCTGAATGCTCAAATCAATATTATACGCGATCAGCGTCACGGTTCCTGTCAAAAGCAGGCAGGCGATCATAATAAGCACCGCCGCAATCGACATAAACCCATGCTTGAATATATTGCGGAAGCCTTCCTTCCAATAGTAACCAAAACTTCTCATAACTGATAGTACCCACCTGTCTGGTCGCTGACGACCTCGCCCTTGTCGATCATAACAACGCGCTTTTCAAACTCGTCCACCAGTCCCTTCTCGTGTGTCACGATCAGCACGGTGGTGCCCAATTCGTTGATCTTTTCAAACAGGGTCATCAGTTCAAGCGAACGCGCGGGATCGAGATTGCCGGTCGGCTCGTCCGCGATAATGAGGCGCGGGTTATTGACCAGTGCACGCGCAATGGCAACACGCTGCTGCTCACCGCCGGAGAGATTCATCGGCTTAATTTGCGCCTTGTCCGCTAAACCAACCAGTTCCAGAACATACGGTACGCGTTCTTTTATCGCCTTACCCTTTGCGCCAATGGTGCGCATGGCAAATGCGACATTTTCATAAACCGTTTTATTCTTAATCAGACGAAAATCCTGGTATACCACGCCCAAAGTACGGCGTAGATAAGGAATCTGTCTTTTTTTCATCTCACCGACATTGTAATTGTTCACCAACACCCGTCCTTCTGTCGGACGGACCTCTGCGGTCAACAGCTTGATAAGCGTCGTTTTACCAGAGCCGGACGCACCGACGAGGAATACAAATTCCCCTTCATCCACGCGCAGGTTCGCTTTGTTCACAGCACGGGTACCATTATCGTACACCATGGTGACATCGTTCATCCGTATCACAGGCATTCCTCCTCGGAGCCAAACAAAATACCAAAAAGGCAAAGGTGCATGCAGATCATACACCTTTGCCTATTATAACAGATTTTCCTTGCCGACGCAAGACGACAATCCCTGCCATTTTCCTACACTACTGCTTTTTTACGTGAAGTTTTTGTGAACAGACGTGTCTCAACGCACATTTTCTTCGCGGCTGGCCAGATATTTCCGCACCATGAGCGCTACCTTGAAGACAATCGCATGATCGAATTCACGCAAATCCAAACCGGTCAGCTTTTTAATTTTTTCCAACCGATACACCAGCGTATTGCGATGTACAAACAGCTTTCGCGAGGTTTCGGAGACGTTAAGGTTATTCTCAAAGAACTTCTGAATGGTAAACAGCGTCTCCTGATCAAGCGAATCAATCGAACCCTTTTTGAATACCTCGCTGAGGAACATTTCGCACAGTGTGATCGGCAACTGATAAATCAAGCGGCCAATGCCAAGGTTTTCAAAACTGATGATATTTTTTTCAGTATCAAATACCGCACCAACTTCAATGGCGGTCTGCGCCTCCTTGAAGGACTTTGCAATATCCTTCATCTGCGACGATACCGAACCGATACCTATCAGACTCTTAACCGACAGTTCGCTAAGCAGCGCCTCTTCAATGGATGCGGCAATCTTGGCCAAATCCTTAACATCGCTGCCTGCTTTCACTTCTTTGACAACCACAATATCGGTCTCAGAAATGTGCAGCACGAAGTCCTTCTGCTTATCCGGGAACATACCCGTTACCACATCAATGGCCGCAACATCTGCCGGCATCTGCTGGCGAACCAGAAAAACCACGCGCGGCACATCGTTGCCGAAATGCAGCTCACGGGACTTGATATAGATATCGCCCGGCAGGATATTATCCAAAATAATATTTTTGACAAATGTGGCCTTGTCGTGCTTTTCATCATACAATGTTTTGATGTTGTTGATTGCAACCGCCACCAGCGAGCAGATGCTGCGCGCCAGCTCGTCCTCCCCCTGCACGAAAACAGCGTATTCCAGCCGACTGGAACGGTCCCCCGTGGTGTGGTAGGTATAGCCGCCAAAACGGACAATTTCACCTGCAAATCCAAGCTCGGTGATCGCTTCCTCACGCATTTCGCCGATACGGGGCAGATCGGTACACGCTACGACCGCACCGCTCGCATCCACAATACCAATGGTGCGATCTACTGTGTCCTTCATCTGCAAAACAATCGACTGGAACAATCTTGAAGCCATTTCCATCACCTTTCCCGTATTTCCCTATTCTCGTGCGCTTTCACGCCATGTCACAATCGCCCCGGCCCAACAAATCGCCGTATTCCTGACATTGTTCACAAGAACCCTTGATGTTCCCTGTGCATTTTAAGACATTATATCATAGTCTTCTACATTTTTGTACAAAAATTTTTATTTTTTTTGTGGATTTTTAGATACTCTCCTGCGTCGGCTGCTGCAGCAATTCCAACTCTTGTTCGGTCAGAGCACGAAATGCGCCTTCTGTCAAAGCCGGATCAAGCTGCAAGCCACCCAATTGTGTACGACGCAGCTGCACCACAACGCCGCCCACTGCCGCTATCATGCGTTTGACCTGGTGATACTTTCCTTCCCGCAGCGTGACCCGCACACGCTGTTCGCCGCCCCCCGCCAACCGCTCCAGACGGGCGGGCAGACAAACTGTACCATCCTTCAGTGTCAACCCTGTTTGGAAGCGAGTCTCCGCCTCCGGCACAAGAATGCCTTCTACCACAGCTTCATAAACTTTATACACATGCCGCGACGGACTCATCAGCGCATGACTCAGCGCACCATCGTCTGTCACAATAAGCAGTCCCTCAGTGTCCTTATCCAATCGTCCGACTGCAAACAGACCACGCCGCATTTCCTCAGGAAACAAGTCAAGCACGGTATCGTGCCGCGCATCCCGGCTGGCAGTAATCACGCCTGCCGGCTTGTTGAGCATATAATACCGCTGCGCCTGATACTTCTGTGCTTGTCCATCCAGCACGACCTGTGCGCTGTCCGAATCCACCTTTGTCGCGGGATCGCGCTCCACCGCGCCATTGACCTGCACGCGGCCTGCACGAATCATAGCCTGTACTTCCTTGCGGCTGCCGCAATTCAAATGCGCCAGCAACTTGTCCAATCGCATCCGTGGCATTTTGTCTCCCCCGACAATTCATTCCTGCTAATAGCATACCACTTTTTCGCAAATTGCACAATAGGGAATTGCAGAAAAAGTGCAATTCCCTAAATTGAATCCAGAGATACAAGAATCTATTCTCGGTTTTTTGTGAATTTGCACAGTCCAAGGTTTATTCAGCCGAATCCGTTTCCGGCATTTCCGTGATACCATGCACAAAGCCATTGGTTTCTGATGAGCTGATGTCCGCCGCAATCAGCTGGTTGCGGCGAATCAGCAGATTGGCAATGACCCCCTCTTCTCCGGTTGGATATTCGGTCAGCTCATAGGTATACAATGTCGCACGCTTACCTTGATACGGTGTAAGATCCAGCCCCTGTCCCAACTGAATGGCGTTATACGCTTGATAGGTGTCGTCAAAAGTTTTAGGTATCTGCACTTCGCGCTCACTGCGCGGCTCCGGATTGACCTTCCAACCGTAGCTTTCCAGCAGCGCAACGCGCTGTTCGTTGTTTTTCAGCTTACTGTTCAAATCTATTTCGCCCGAAGCGGTCTGTGCATGCATTGTGTCCGCTGTCGGCGCAAGCAATGTGACCCCCAGAACCACAGCGCCCACTGCCAGTACGCCTGCCACCACTTTTTTCACCGATATCTTGGCTGCAAAAACAATCATGCTATCGCCCCTCCTGCTTTTGCTTTATCCTATGCGGACAAATGAAAAAGCAGAACAACAAAACGCCGTCCGGCAGAAACAATCGTTTCTGCCGGACGGCGTTTCATATCATAAAGAAAGATTATTCGACAATCTGGGCTGCAATCTCATTTGCCAACGCTTCCAGTGCATCAAACTGATTTTCCGCCAGCGCAGACTTCAGCGCGACCGTATTTTCCAGCAAGGTCATATTCTTCATGCCCTCCAGAATCGCCTTCATATGGCGACCGGAAACAGGCGCCCAAGTACCATTTTCCAGCAGAGCCACCGTGCGATTCTGCAGATTCAGCGCCTTGAGATCATGCAGGAACGATTCCATGCGCGGCTGCAAACCGCCGTTATAGGTCGGCGCAGCCAGCACCAGGTGACTGCAACGGAAACTCTCCGCTACCAGTTCGGAAACATCCGTGCCGGATACATCATACATTGCGATATTGTGCACGCCTCTATCGGCCAGCATGCCGGCCAGCACATTCGCCGCATTCTCCGTGTTTCCATACATCGTGGCATAGGCGATCATCACGCCCTTATCCTCCGGCTCATAGGTGCTCCACTTCTGATACTTATCCATCAGCAGACCCAAGTTGCCACGCCAAATCGGGCCATGAAGCGAACAGATCATTTCAATGTCAAAGGCCGCCGTTTTTTTCAGCAGTGCCTGTACCTGTGCACCGTATTTGCCAACAATATTCGTATAGTACCGGCGGGCATCGTTCAGCCAAACGCTGTTAAACGCCAGCTCATCGTCGAAAATATTACCTGCCAGCGCGCCGAACGTACCGAACGCATCTGCCGAGAACAGGATTTTGCTCGGCTCGTCATAGGTAACCATAACCTCCGGCCAGTGTACCATCGGCGCCATAACAAAGTGCAGCGTATGGCGGCCGGTAGAGAGCTTGTCCCCTTCCGCAACCACCAGTGCGCGCTCCGTCATGTCCTCTGCATAGAACTGCGTCAGCATAACCAGTGCCTTGGCGCTGCAAACAATCTTTGCCTCAGGGTAACGGTGCAGCAGCGCAACAATCATGCTGCAATGATCCGGCTCCATATGGTGAACCACCAGATAATCCAGCGGACGGCCCGCCAGTGCAGCGGTAATATTTTCGTAGAACTGACGGCTGATCGCATCATCCACCGTGTCAAACAAAACAGTCTTTTCGTCCAGCAGCAAATAGCTGTTATAGGAAACGCCGCGCGGAATTGGAAACAGATTTTCAAACCGACTCAGGCGGCGATCGCTTCCGCCCACATAAACAAGATCATCTTGGATCTTTCTGATCGTGTGCATCGCAAGAAACCTCCGTATTATCTTGATTTGTTAAAATTATATCACAGATTCTTTTTTTCGTCTACCCTGCGATGAGATCCACAACAACAAAAAACCGGCTGTAAAACAGCCGGTTTTTGACAGAATCAATGTTTTATTCCTTATTGAGCGCTTCCAGCCTCGCCTTGTTCTCCGCGATGACCTTTTCCTGCACCTGTGCGGGTGCCTCGTCATACCGCTCAAAGTTGGAAACAAACGAGCCGCGCCCCTGCGTCATCGAACGCAGCGTGATGGCGTAGTCGGACAACTCCGCCATCGGGCACTCAGCCAGAATCTCCTGCTTACCGCCCTCAATTGGGTTCATGCCCATAATGCGACCGCGACGCTTATTCAAATCGCCGATGACATCGCCCATGTATGCATCCGGAATAATAACCTTCATCGAGCAGACCGGCTCAAGCAGAACCGGGCTTGCCTGCGGAATACCCGCTTTGTACGCCAGACGCGCCGCCATCTTAAAGGACAATTCGTTGGAGTCTACATCGTGATACGAACCGTCAAGCAAAGTGGCGCGCAGACCGACCAGCGGATAACCTGCCAGAACACCGTGCTCCATCGCCTCACGGATGCCCTTGTCGACTGCCGGGTGGAAATTCTTCGGCACCGAACCGCCGAAAATCTTCTCCTCGAACAGATAATCGCCTTCCGGATACGGTACAAATTCCATCTTAACGTGACCGTACTGGCCATGACCACCGGACTGCTTCTTATGCTTGCCTTCAACTACCACCGTCTTGCGAATCTTCTCACGATACGGAACGATCGGCGGCGTGAGCGCTACTTCTACGCCAAACTTATCCTTAAGCTTAGAGCAGAGCACATCCAGATGAATGTCGCCCGCACCCGAAATGGTGTGCTGCTTGGTTTCCGGATTGAACTCGGTCTCAAAGGACGGATCCTCATCGTGCAGACGAGCCAGACCTGCGGAAATCTTCTCTTCTGCGCCCTTCACCTTCGGCGCAATGCCCTGCGTATAGCACGGTGGCGCAAACTCGATCGGCTCCAGTTCGACTTTGCGCACACTCATCGAGAGTGTGTCGCCTGTCTTGGTAGTTACCAGCTTGGAAACCGCACCGATATCACCGCAGCCAACCACTGGAACTTCGGTGGTCTTTTTGCCGCAGACTGTATAGATATGACCCATCTTCTCATTAGCATCGGCACGCTTGTTCACCAGAGTCATATCCTGCTTGACTTCGCCCGACATTACCTTGAAATACGAGAAACGGCCATACTGGTCGGCAACCGTCTTGAAAACAAACGCACAGGTCGAACCGTTGGGCGTGCAGTTGATTTCGATAAGTTCGCCCTTTTCATCCTCGCAGATTTCCACCGGCTTTTCGTCCGGAGACGGCATATAGTCTGCAATACCCTTCAAAAGCGCATAGGAACCGATGCCGGTTGCCGCAGTACCGCAGAATACCGGTGCGATAACCAAATCCTTAACACCCTGACGGATGCCGGCGATCAGCTCTTCATCCGAGAATTCCTCGCCTGCAAAATACCGCTCCATCAGCTCTTCGGACAGCTCCGCCACGTTTTCGCACAGCGCTGCACGATGCTGGTCGATACGCTCCTTCATATCATCCGGGATCGGAATCTCCACACGCTTGTTGCCTTCCATGCGATATGCCTTACGAATGACGCAGTCCACAACGCCGACCGTATCGCGATTGCCCTCGAAAATCGGCACAACAATCGGCGCAACCGATACGCCGAACTGCTTTTGCAGCTTATGCAGCGAGGTATAGTAATCCGAATTTTCTTCGTCGATCTTGGAGATGTAAAACATGCGCGGCATAGCGCGCGCCTCGCAGCGCTCCCACGCCTTTTCCGTGCCAACGCCCGGACCGGACTTGCCGGTGGCGATAATAAGAGCGGACTCCGACACACGCAGAGCGCAATTTACTTCGCTTTCAAAATCAAAGAAGCCCGGGGTATCCAGCAAATTGATTTTGCAGCCGTTCCACTCGATCGGCGCGACAGCCGTCGAAATCGAGAACTGACGCTTGATTTCCTCGGGGTCGAAATCGCAAACCGTGTTGCCGTCCGTGATCTTGCCGACACGATCGGTTACACCGGCGATATAGAGCATACTTTCGACGAGCGAGGTCTTGCCGTCGCCGCCGTGTCCCATGAGACATACATTACGAATCTTGTTAACCGGGTAATTGGCCATAGTTGATAAACACTCCCCTGCCCGAGCCTTATTATGCGGGCGCTTTGTTAGCGGGAACGACTCCCTTATTTGTAATTATACACTATTGTGTGCATGTACGCAAGCTGTTTTTTGTGCATTTTTGACGCTTGTTTTTCGTTTTTCCAGCACCGAAATCTGATTGACAAAAATTTTTTAATTTTTACAAATTTTCCTGTCACAAAATTGGCGCGACATACGTTTATATAGTATAAAGTATTTTAACGCATCCAAGGAGGCGGTTCCTATGACACGTGCTTATCTTGCTACCGCAACAGCCGTACTGGCGGTTGCGCTTGCCGTTTTTTCCGTAGCCTCCGTCCTGCCCGTTTGACTTTTTTCTCTCTCTTTTTTACCGCCTCGGGCGGATCTTCTCTTCCCTGTTGCCACGCAAGGCAAAAAAAGCAGGTCTGGACTTTGATGGTCCAGACCTGCTTTTTTGTTTCTCAATGTGTTTGCTGCGTGATAATGAACACCGGGATATACCAGAGAAGCAAATACAACAGTATATTCATCACCGGCAGCGCGTCCACCGCATTCTGCGACACCAGATAGGCAACAATCAGCATGCCGCAAATACCCGCAAACGCCCCCAATGTCAGCGCGGAGCGCACCGCACCGGCCAGCTTGTCCGCACAACGCAGCACCTGCACAAACGCACCCGCGCCTTCACGCGTCAAAATGGCAGCAGGCGCATCCCCGTCTGAGTAGTTCGGATCGAGCAGCCGCATTACACCAGCCGGATTGGGCTGGTCGGCAAAACCGCGACGCAAATCGAATTCTGTTTCTATCATCGCAGGTGAGATATTGAAATCCCGCACCGCCAGCACCGCATTCATATGCATGCGGCGCATCATGCGCATCGCGCGGTAAGTATGCTTCGTTGGCTGATAACGCAGCGTCAAGACACCGGTCAGCGCGTTATCCACTACCAAATATGAGCAAACCTGTTCCCCCTGTCCGGATGGAATTCGAATGCCCATTTTCACCATCAGTGCCGCCGTACCCAGCACCACACGACTGGTGCCGATATCTCCCGTCAGGCCGCCTTCCACTTCCTGCACATTGCGCGCGGCCAACGTTACGCCATAGCGCTCACGTGTAGCCTCGGTCAGCACACGCCCCAGCTCCAGACCGGCACCATCCGCCAACGCTGCCGCACAGGCAAGCACCTTGTCATCCGACAGGCGGCCCATGTTCTGCAACGACTCCAGGCTGATCGATCCGGATGGGAATAAATCGTTCTCGGTCAGTACAACCTCTTCCGTACCGCGCATCAGATTCGCCTGCCGCGCACCTGCAATCGCCGCGCCCGAGGCAAGCAGACGGCGAGACACGTTCTTATAGCTTGCGCCAAACGCACAAATGAGACCGAGCGGAGCGGAAACCGACAAAATAGCGGAAAACGCCCAGAAAAAGCGTATCGGCTCACCACGTCCAACCGAAGCGAGCAGCGCAAAAATAATAGAGGCTGCCAGTGCGACCGGCACATAAATCATGGAGAATCGATCCACCGTGTCTGCACGTTCCATCTCGGTCAGGAATGCCTTTTCCGCATGGAGCGGACCTTTGACCGCACGGCAGGCATCATCCTCTGCGTCATAATGGCTGTAAATAGCTGCGGGCTGCTCTGCCGAGCAGATCGCCTGATAGGCACGCGCGCGCGCTGCAAATCGACCGCGTTCCTCACGCATTGCAGCATACAACAGCAGAATGCTGACCGCCAGATACGGTATCTGCACGCCGGACTGATTATCAAACACAATGATGGACGCACCGTGCAGCAGCGCCACAAGAATTGCAAACGACACCAGCGAAGCGCGGTCAGGCATGCCATGCAGCAAATTATAAAAGCCCATGCCGAACACATCAATACCAACAAATAGGGCGATGAATTGCAGCAAAAGCAGCACACCGATGCCGATTGTCGGATTTTCCACCACATCAAGCGCCAGCGGCAACGGCAAAACATCAAAACCGGGCGCGAGACTGAGATATGCCGCGGCCACCGCAAGAATCAGCACAACAATAGAGCGCGCAGACAGGCCCTGCGCCCGACGCTTAAACGCACGCTGCGCCTGCGCCGGATCGCGCAATTGAATTTCCTCTTCCTCCTCGGCCTGCTCAGCTGCAATGCGAGCCGCACGAGCTTCCTTGCGCGTCATCTTAGCGCTGCGGGCTGCACGTTTGGATGACATTGCCGCCCCGGATGCCGCTGCACCCGACAGTTCCGGAGCATCATCGAATCCGTCCTCCGCATCTGCAGCCTGCTTGGCCGCCATCTTTGCTTCGCGTTTTGCCTGTCGGGCCGCCGCCTTTGCTGCCGCCTTTTCCTGCCGCGCGGCAGCTTTGGCCTCTCTTGCAGCAATGCGCGCGGCACGCTCATCCTGTTCCGCCTCTTCAAAAGCGGTCAAATCCGGAATCTGCTCCTCTGGATCAACCCTGTGCGGCGCACGCTTTTTCGGTGCAGTGCGCGGCGCGGCCTGCGGCGCTGGATCCGCCGCCTGTACCGGTGCTGCTTTCGGTGGCTCTGGCTCCGGCATTTTCGGCTCCTGCACATGTACCTGCGGCGCCGCTTTAGGCGTCTCACGCGCAGGTGACCGCTGCTCCTGTGCTACTCTGGCAGGCGCTGGTTCAGAGCGGGGCGCATGATGCGATTGCGCCGGTGCGCCACCCTCCACCTCAGCGATAATGGAATCCAGATCAAACTCATCGCCATCCGGTACGTCGCTGAGCATCGCCTTGATCGCTTCCAGGTTCATGGTTTCGTCTTTTCTGTCCATATCCTTATCTATTTGCCTCCTTTAGTCGGCTTGCGTGCGGCGACGTACCGCTTCAAACAGCAATACCGCCGCTGCATTGGACGCATTGAGCGAATTGACACGCCCGCACATGGGGATGCTGACAATATAATCGCACTTATCCCGCGTCAGGCGGCTCAGCCCCTGTCCTTCCGAACCAATAATGATTGCCGTTGGCCTATCAAATGCGGCTTCATACAAGCCGACTGTACCGTCGGCCTCTGCGCCGAACAGCCAAACGCCGCGTGCTTTCATCTCGTCGAGCGTGGCGGCAAGATTGTTCGCCTTATGCACACCCACATAGGCCAGCGCACCCGCTGCCGCGCGCGCCACCGCCGCCGTCAGACCGACCGCGCGGCGTTTTGGGATAATCACGCCATGCGCGCCCGCCGTTTCCGCCGAGCGGATGATAGCACCCAGATTGTGCGGGTCCTCAATGCCGTCGCATACCACAATAAGAGGCACCTCGCCGCGCTCCTCCGCCACGCGGAAAATGTCGTCGAGCGAAACGTATTCTTGTGCCGCCGCCTGCGCAATCACGCCCTGATGGTTGCCCGTCGGACTCATATGGTCGAGCTTGCGGCGGTCGCAGGTGACCACCGGCACACCATGCCGGCGCGCTTCCGCCGCCACGTCACCGATGCGCGCGCCCTCTGCTACAAAGACCTTGTCCACCGCGCGTCCTGCACGCAGCGTTTCGAGCACTGCATTTCGACCTTCAATCAATGTGCCGTCGTCCTCTCTCGCAGGCCGACGTCTGTTTTTTTCATAAGCCATATTCCTACGCTCCAAAAAACCTTAGATAGTGACATTATAGCACACTTTTGCCGTCACATTCAATCATATCCGCTTAAAAAACGCGAAACAGAGCTTGTTTCCCCATTTATATGCAAAAAGACGGAGACTTCGCCCCGTCCTCTGTGCATTTTGAGAGAATTACAGCGGCTGCTCCACGCCGTTGATGCGAGCGTGTTCTCCTTCTTCCAGCGGAATCAGCAGACACTTCTGCCCGTCCACCATGTCCGCACGAATGCGGCTTGCCCGCTCCTGCGGCACATGCAGCTCAATCTCCGTATCCTCGCGCCAGGGTGTGTCGCCGTCCTCATCGGCGCGCTGCGCCGCCTGTGCTGCCAGCTCTTGCTGCAAAACCGCTACTTTCTGCTCGAGTGCTGCTGTATGCGCACGAGCAGTGCCTTCTTCAACCAGCTTGTTGTCCAGCACATTATCCGCCACGGGCGGCGTATCACCAAACACATGCGTATAGCTTTTTTCCATCAGCTCACGCACCTTTTCCGGTACCTCTGCCTCGGTGGCGAGACCGGACAGTGTCTCCGCCGTCAGGCTGACCGGCGGTAGGGACTCGTCCTCCTCCCGCTCAGCCACCATGCCGCTGATGGTTTTCTGAATCTGGAAAAAGGCGGCATCTGCCTGCTCTTCGTCTTCCCCGAACGCATCGAGCACCACGCTGCGGAATGCCTGCTTGTCCTCAGCCGCCGTGCGCTGCGGCACGCAGCCGAGCACCTGCTCGACCAGTTCCGGATGGGAGCTTTTTCCGGTTTTGACATAGTACATCACGGCATTGACATCGCTGCCGCGGTTTGCAAACGCCGGATAGACAAAGCCAAGGTCAGGCAGACCGACCACCCAGTCGCGCACACGCGCGCCGATGCGGTTTTCGTCCTCGCGGTAACCCAGTGCGGGTTTGGACAGTTCAACCGGACAAACCGCGCAAAGTATGTACTCGTAAATTTCCTCGGATTCATCCTGCTCCTCACCCGAGGTCGCTTTGGACGGCACATCGTAAATATCGTGATAGACAAGAATCAAATAGTTGCCCGGATAGGCATATTCTGCGATGATCTGCTCGTACAGGCGGTCGAGTAGTTCTTCATTACCCAGCTTGCTCTCCTTGAGCGCGAGCAGATACTTCTGATGCTCTGTGGCCGACTCGCTGCGGTCGAACTCCAGTTCGAGCAGGTTGCTGCCCAGTGTGCCGGACAGCGTTTTCTTGGCGATCTCCAGATATTTATAAAACTCGTCCTCTTCCAGTTCGGAAAAGGATTCACTGAATTTGAGCACCACCTGTTTGCCGCTGTTGACATAGCAGCCGCACATACGGCCGAAGGTACATTCGGTCTTTTTTAGGCGGCGGCGCAGCTCAAGCACATCGCCTTTGGTGATATTCATGTTGCTTCTCTCCTGTTCTGCGCCCCGTCGGGGCCGGTGATCTTCCGTCTTAGTATACGGCATCCCCCATGCGGAACGCAAGGGATTTTTGCCGCGCGGTTCTCACGCACGGAAGATGGTCTCCCCTGCCTTGACCGTTTCCAATACGCGAATGTCCCGCAGCCGTTCAGACGGCACGGCGAACGGATCGGCATCGAGCAATACCAAGTCGGCTGTTTTGCCCGGTCGCAGCGAGCCTTTACGCGCTTCCTCAAAATACTGCCGCGCAGCGTTCACCGTAACCGCGCGCAGCGCGTCCACAACCGGAATGCGTTCGTCCGCGCCGAGCGTCACGCCGTCCTTGGTCACACGCTCCACCGCGCACCAGATCGTATGCAACATATCGGGCGGCAGAACAGGGGTATCCTGATGGAAAGTGAATGGAATACCATGCGAGAGCGCAGAACCCGCCGCGCTGATGTGCGAAGCGCGCTCCATACCGAAGTTGCGAACATGCACGTCACCCCACTGATGAATATGCGCAATGAAGAACGATGGGATGATGCCCAACCGAGCTACTTCCTCCATTTGGTCGGGTGCAAGCAGCTGCGCATGAATCATTACCGGCCGCAGTTCACGGAAATCCGAATGCGACCGCTCCATCTCCGCCACAGCGGAAAGATACTGCGCCGCAGCGGCATCCCCGTTGCAGTGCGCTAACGGCTGCATTCCACTGCGGTAAGCCGCAGTGAGCGCCTGCCGTAATGCTTCGTCTGTCATGGTGGGATAGCCGCAATAACCGTCCGGTGCATCCGCATACGGCGCACGCAGCCACGCGGTGCGGCCCTGCGGTGAGCCGTCTAGAAACATCTTGCAGCCGCCGAGCTTAAAATGCCGGTCATACCGCCGCACCGCTTCCGGGAATGCGTCGCAGATTTCATCAAGCACATCCACACCCGGATAGGCCACCACATCCAGTTCAAGCATCTGATGCGCCAGCAACGTCTGATACAGTTCGACCAGACTTTCCGGCATCATGCCCTCCTGCACGGTAGCGATACCATATGAGGCATAAAGCTGCTGCGCACGGCGGCAGGCATCCATTAAATCCGCAAGGTCAGGGGCAGGGACCTTCTGTTGATACTGCAAAAACGCATTTTCTTCCATATAACCGGTCAACCGACCGTTTTCCCTGCCGATGGCACCGCCTTCGGGCGCGGGCGTATCCGGCGTTACACCGAGTAATTCAAGCGCCAACGTATTGAACACGCCCATATGACCGGACTGATGCACCAGCATGATGGGATGGCGCGCGGATACACGGTCAAGCACCTCGCGCGTCGGATGTCGCTGCTCGGCAAGCGCGTTCTGGTCGTAGCCCTTGCCAACCACCCACTGCCCCTCTGGCACATGATTATCTGCGATAAACCGTGTCAGTGCGGCCTCAATCTCTGCAAAATCCACCGCTTCCCCGAGCGGCGCTTGCAGCATTGCATAGGCTGCACCGGAAAAATGGCTGTGCGCGTCGATAAACGCAGGCAGCAGCACACGACCATCCAGATTGATCTGGGCTGCATCCTTCGCCCGCGCATGCAGCCGCTCATATTCTCCCACCGCTGCAATTACACCGTTTTCCACCAGCAGCGCTTCCGCTTGTCCCTGATCTTCCATCGTATGGATCGTGCCGCCATAATACAGCATCTTCATTGCCGCTTCCCTCTTTCCGGTTACCTTTGGTTTCAGTATAACACGCAAACGCCTAAATAATTGAATAGACTGTGAATTTTGTGTCAGACCGCACAAAAAAGCGGGCCGGCGTCAAAATTGATGCCGACCCGTATGTACCTATGCTTTGGTATTTGATTTTCTGTCGAAGGCTGCGTCTTTTTCCGGCAAAACCACCTCACGGGTGCCGGAAATCCGGTCGTGCAGCATGCGTTTGCCCGGTGTATACACACCCAGCATCACCGACACGATGGTGATAGCCACCATGCCGATACGCACGGCATCCGCTGCGCTCTCACCTGCCGCACGGGCCAACAGCTCGCGCAGCAGCTGACTTGGAAATGCCACTGCGCCTTCCAGCACGAGCAGACCGACAACCTGCCGCAGCAGCAGCTTGCCCGCAGAAACCGACTCCCCGTTATCCATGCGCACAATTTTGAGCCGCAGCAACCGTTTGCCGGGTGTCTGGCCGTTCCACACAAGCGGTATCAGCCAGTAATACAGCACGCCCAGTGCGATCGCAACCGTTCCCCAAAGCCATCCCGTGCCATCAGGCAGCAGCGATGTATCCAACGCGGCCACCCCCGTGCGCATGGAATTGACCAGCAGGAGCGGCGCACCGCACACCATCGTTGCCAGATACCAGTCCACCACATACGCCGCCAGACGGCGCAGCGGGCTGATGCCTGCACTCTTCATTGCTTTTTCACTCTGCAAATGCACTCCACTCCATCCGACAGCCGGCACATATTACCGGTATAAATATCCTGACTTCTGTTATTCCGCCGCCGTTTCCACCGGAACTGCCTGTTCTTCTTCCAGATACTGCTTATCCAGCGCTGTGATAAACGGATAATAGATCAAACCGCCGATAACGATTACCACCAGCTGCAGCACACCGCCACGCCAGTCTCCGCACATCATCCAGCCGCCAAACGGTGCGGGCAGCGTCCACGGAACGGTAACGCCCGTCGGATAAGGCACCAGACCAAAGTACATCGCACAGAACGAAAGCAGTACGGTAATCGGCGGGACAATAAAGAACGGAATTGCCATCATCGGGTTGAGCACCATCGGCAAGCCGAAGATAATCGGCTCGTTGACGTTAAAGATACCCGGCAGCAGGCCGAGCTTGCCCAGCGACTTGATACGCTTGGAGCGGCAGCGGAACGCCATAATGGCCGCCAGCGAAACCGTGTTGCCGGTACCGCCGAGGAAAATGATATGATTGGCGAAATCCTGCGTGACAATGTACGGACGAACTGCATCCGCCGCCGCGTTGAACGCATCCAGATTGGCGAAACGCGCTGCATACCACAGCGGACCCATAAACGAGTCGATGACCGCAGTACCATGGATGCCGAAGAACCACAAAATCGAATTGAGAATGGTGATGAACATTGTGCCGATAAGCGTCGTGCCAATATTAGTCAACGGCATTTGAATCACCGTGACGATAAAATTCGTCACCGTGCCGAACGGCGTTGCCGCAAACGCCAGACGGATGACGAGGAACAAAATCACGATGATGGTTGCCGGGATGAGCGCTTCAAACTGGCGCGAAACAAAGCTCGGCACGGATTCCGGCATTTTGATTTTGAGGTTTTTCTTAAGCAGCACCGCATACAGCTTAGTCGCAAGCAGTGCGGTCAGCATCGCCGTAAATAAACCGCTCGCCTCAAAACTGGACGCGGCATAGCCGCCCTCGTCCATCTGCTGGAGCAGCAGGAAATAGGCCGAAATCGAAATAGCAACTGCGGGCAGCGGCTCAACCTCTTCTTCGGACGCCAGCGAGTGCGATACACCGACCACGGCAAACAGGGCAACCAGCCCCATCGTCGCAGGATTGACCATATCCCAGCACCACGAGCCCCAAACGTCGCCCACAAGCGAAGTCATGAAGTCGTGGAACGCCTGCACTGGAAAATCACCGATGACAATGGCAATCGAGCCGATAATCAGCAGCGGCATGGACAGCATCAAACCGTCGCGCAGCGCAACCAGATATTTATTGCTGGACAGCTTCTGCGACAGCGGCATCAGATGCGTCTCCATAAATTCGGTTATTTTGTTCATTTTCTTTCCCCCTTGCTTTCACTGCCTCAGTCTTATTTCAGAACAGGGAAATGCTCCCCGTTCACTGCAATGTACTCATCCAGAATCTTGCGGGCCAAGTCGGTGTCCACCACGGTGCGATTGACCACCAGCGCCTGCAGCGCCTTCTGGTACGAGCCTTCGAGTGCCGCATCCACCGTTAGTTTCTCATAAGCATACTGGCCCTCGAGCAGTCCCTTTTCAAACGTGCCCGCCGGCGCGATGCGCAGCGGCTCCGCTCCGCGCGCCCCCACGCGGCAGGCAACCTCGAGCATCATCCCGTCCGACAGGTTGGGCACAATGCCGTTGTTCTCGGTCATCAGCAGGAAAATCTCACCCTGATTGTAGGCGATGCTCATGGCCAGCTCGACTATATAGGTTGCGTGTGCGTCGTTGTGCGCAATCGTTGCCGACTCAAACTCACCGTCTGCATTTTTATGCGAGCCTTGGCTGTATTTGCGGTCCATATCAAATTTGGTTCCGCGAATCTTACCCAGTGCAACTATCTCATCGCAATACGCCTTGACGCGCTTCTCACGACCATCGATAACCGTATTGGCGCGGGTATAGTTGGGGTCAGTGTGTGCGACCATGGTATTCGGGTACAGATAGTACTGCATATAGGTATTGGGCAGCGAGAACGGATAGTCCTGCACCATTTTTTCCAAATGTTTGAAGGTGAAATTCCAGTAATCATCGTTCTTTCCCGAAAATCCCAGTTCTTCATCGCAGTTGCCGCGCTTGAGCTTGTCCAAAATCTGCGGCAGGACGTCCTCGCCGGTCTTTTTATCATACATGGCGGTAAACCATCCGAAATGATTCAGGCCATAGTAGCGCGGCTCGACATCCGTCCGTTTGCGTCCGCCCGCAAGCGGACAGAAGATATCCATGATGGAAATCGGCATATCACAGATGTTGATGAGCCGAAAATCATCCGGAAACACCCGCTTGGTCGCCTCGGCCACGATGGCCGCCGGGTTGGAATAGTTGAGAATCCATGCCTCGGGTGAATAGCGGCGAATGGCACGCACCAACTCAATCATTGCCGGCACAGAGCGCATACCATAGGCAAAGCCGCCGGGTCCGCAGGTCTCCTGTCCGATAACACCGTATTTGAGTGGAATCTTCTCATCCATTTCGCGCATCTTCAGACCGCCTGGCCGAATCTGTACAAGCGCAAAATCAATATCGGTAAACGCGGTTTCTTCGTCGGTCGTGTAAGAAAAATCCACCTCCGGGTAGTATTCCCGGAACAAAATCTCACCAAAACGGCCGATATGCTCCTGCCGTTCGGCGTCAATATCGTATAAAACGACACGGCGTAGCGGAAAATGCTCCCGCACCAGACAAAGCATTTCCAGCATATCCGGTGTATAAGTACTTCCCCCGCCCGCAATTACGATAGAAAACTGTTTCACGCGGTATTTCCTCCTTAAATCCTCTTTTGGGCAGCAAAAAACGTCTGTATTCTCTTGCTCTTTAACCATAAGCATAAAGAATACAGACGTTTTTTCAAGCATTTTGGATGAATAAAAAATTTGTCAACTGCATAAAAAACATGTTTTTGTTTTCTGTGCATCTGTTGCAGCCCACTTTGCGGCATGTTAAAATGCTCATAGCAGCACGATCAGTTTTCCTGCTGCAGCCGGTCAACCAAACGGGAAAGAATGTACTCAAACAGAATAAGCGTCCGGCCAATGAAAAAATCCGGCACATTATAGGCGACCGATCCACCCGTGCGAATCACTAGGCGGTTACCGCTCATCCGGGCAAGCGTGGAATCGCCGTGCGCAGTGATGGTATACAGCTTATGGTGCAGCGTCTGCGCATGCAAAGCGATGTCGACCAAATCGCGCGTCTCTCCGCTTTTGGACAGGATGATGGTCAGACTTGGTTCGTTGCCGCCCCGCATCATATCCACCGGCGCTCCGTCGTAAGCCAGAATGCCGAGCGTTGCCAGACGGCGCATAAAGTACGACGAAGCGATCGTGGAAAAGCCCAGACCCACAATAAAAATGCAGCGGTTGCGACAGCGCAGCAGCTCGTCGGCAAACGCTTCGATGCAGTCCGTATCCACGGTTTCCAGAATGCTTGTCAGGTCGATGCCGGCCGCAGCGTCCCGCTCCGCCTCAGAGTGACGGCGCAGAGAATACATCATATCGCTGTAGCCCTGATACCCCAGCTTTTTGGATAGCTTTATCACGGTTGTCGTCGATACAAAGGATTGCTGTGCGATCGCGCGGATGTTGATTTTTGCATCCCCATGCTCCACAGCACGGAGAATACACTCCAACACCCGGTGTTCGGTTTCATTGAGCAAATATCGCTTGGATAAATCGATAAGATTCATTGCTCTACCCCCACCGTGTTTGTTTTTCTGTAAGTATATCATATTTTTTACACCATTCACAAGAGGAGGCACTCCAGTTATGAACGTATTACTTCTTTGCTCACAGGGCATGTCCACCGGCATGCTGTGCGACCGGATTGCAGCCGCCGCCAAAGAGGACGGCTGCGATATGACCATATGGGCCGCCAGCGAAATCAAGGCGCGTGAGCACGTCGGTAAAGCGGATATCATTTTGCTCGGACCGCAAATCCGCTATCTCAAAAACCGCATTACGGCAATTGCAGAAGGCAAGCCGGTAGAGGTCATCGACATGATGGCCTACGGCACCATGGACGGTAAAAAGGTCTATGGCGATATCAAAAAAATTATGGGAGTATAACAATGGCCATCACACAAGAACAACTGGAACAGGCCTGTTTCCAGCTGATTTCCTTCAGCGGCGCAGCCAAGAGCGACTATCTGGAAGCGATTGAGTACGCAAAAACCGGCGATTTCACCGAAGCAGAAGCCGCCATTGCGCGCGGCAACGAGGAATACTTACAGGCACACAACGCACACTTTGACCTGATTCAGGAAGAAGTCAGCAGCGAAACCGGGCTTTTAACCCGTTTAACGCTGGTGCATGCCGAAGATCAGCTTGCCATGGCGGAAACCGCACGCCTGTTCTCCGAACAGATCATTGAATTGTACCGCCGCTTGCAGAAATAAAATCCGCATCCACAAAACAGAGGGGATTCCCATTTATCCGGGATATCCCCTCTGTTTTTATTTCATCGCAGCTTATCCCGCTGCATGCTCGCAAAACTCCTTGGCACGACGCAAAAAAGTTTGATAAGAAACGCCCAGCTGCTCCGCAGCCGCGCGGGAGGAAATCTCACCGCGTTTCCAGCCCATGGCCAAATCCACAAAAACCTGCGGCATCGCAATCCGCTTTCGGCCAAATTGTATCCCCCGCTTTCTGGCCTCGGCAATTCCTTCCGCCTGCCGTTGATGAATATTTTGACGTTCGGTTTCCGCGATATAACTGAGAAGCTGTAAAACAATATCAGAAATCAATGTCCCGGTCAGATCCCGCCCTTGCCGTGTGTCCAGAAGCGGCATATCCAGCACCACAATCGCAATATTCCGCTTTTTCGTCAGATAGGTCCACTGCTCCAAAATTTCCGTATAGTTACGGCCTAAGCGGTCAATGCTTTTGACGACCAATACGTCGTTTGGCTGCAGGTGCGCAATCAGCTTTTGATACAGCGGCCGACAAAAATCCTTCCCGGAAAGTTTTTCCACGACCATGTTTTTTTCACAAACCCCGAACGCCTGCATTGCAGCCAGCTGCCGCGCTTCATTTTGATCTTTTGTAGATACACGGATATACCCATACATTTTTTCTTTCATCGGTGCCCCTCCATATCAATAGTATCTACTGCCTATTCTACCCCAGATACGCAAAAAAATGGGCCGGCATCTTCACGATACCGACCCATGTTCTGTTATTGCTGCTACTATTTCTTTGATACATCCCGTAGTAAATCCACATGAAGGATTTTATCCAACGATGGCACCTTCCCCTCCGGGTGCTCACTGCGTATTTGATTCTCGAATTCCTTTGAAACAGCTTGATAATAGTTTGGGTTTGCGAATTTCAAAAACAGTGCTACCCGCAGAGGTTCTTCCTCCTTATATCCCATTTCATGAACCAACGTTGCCACAGTATCTCTTTTCCAACTTCTATTACCGATTTCCCCGCGATAATTTAATGCACCACCCTTGTGTATGGCAATATCGTCCATAAATTCGCCCAAAGCATCACCGGAAGGCAGAGGCAATCAAATACTCCGGTCGAACTGACGGATAGAGTAACGGAATTTCCCTGATTTGCTCGGTTCAATGCGGGGAACCACGACAGCCTTGACCTCTACGCCCGGCATAAAACCGGCAACATCCCTTCGGAACGCCTCTACCTCCTTTAGCATTCCTTGCTCGCATATCACCACCCGCAGCTCCGCACGATCCATGCTGGTCTGAATCAGTTGAAACTGTCGGATGGTGTGATACTTTCTGGAGAGTTGGTTGACAAAATTGCCATGGACCAGTTTTCCATCCGGCAGCTCGAAAATCGCATCCTCCCGCCCGTCCAGACTTTGGATAGTGGGAAGCGTTACCCCGCAGGGACATTCCGCTTCCGGCGAAAGCGTGGCAGTATCCCCCAACAAGTAACGAAGGCGAGGCATAGCCAGATTATTGAGATCCGTGGTGACAACCAAACCGCTCTGGCCCGGTGCCGCCGGTTCCAGCGTGACAGGGTCCACCACCTCCAGAATGCAGTTTTCCGCAGTGATATGCAGATGACCGCACCGGCATTCATAACCCAAAATACCCGCATCGCGTGCGCCATACTCGTTCAGAACAGGACAGGCAAACGTGTCACCAATGCTCTGCCGTCGGAAATCGCTGAGCGTTTCCGAGGTAGAAACAACAGCTTTGAGATGCTTCAGGCGCAATTTCTCCCGAGACGGTTCCATCAGACGGGCAAACGTTTCCAGCGCACTGGCATAACCATAAAGATATTCCGGCTGATAACGGTTGAGAAAACGGACATACTGTGTCACGTTCTCCTCAGTCAAGTCGTAGGCGGAAAGAATGGTCCGATTCTTTAACAAGTGGTCCTTCCAGCGTGCAGAACGCTGCTGTTCCTGACTCAGTTCAATGGGATTGCCCCAAATCATGACACTTCTGCTGCCCGGAGTAATGCCCCACCACGACAGGCCCCGCCACTGGGCGGCTTCGTAATGCTCCACGGTGTACCGATCCATAAAAAATTTTACCGGTTCTCCTGTGGACCCGCCGGTGACATTGAGAATCAGCCGTGACCGGTCAAATTTAGTGTTCAGAAACCGCTGAGGATCGTTTTGAAACGCGGATTTTTTCAAAATCGGAATCGCGCGGAATACAGCCCACGGGTCCTTTTCGATATCCTCATCGGTAATACCAAGGTTCTGATAGGCAGGCACGCCTGCGACACAGGCGTGTAAAAGCCGCTTCAAGCGCGTCTCCCGCAGTATGTGCAGTGCCTCTGGAGCGGCATATTGCGTCTGCTTCATCTCACGCAGATAAGCCCGAATCCGATTTCCTTTGCCGTATTCCATCGCCGGGTACAGCAGTTTTTCGATAAAGAATTTATTGACCGACATAGCAAAACCCCATTGCCTGAAAAATGCCCTGCGGTCCACCGCCGGACATTACGATGTTTTTCATTCAGGAGCCTACAATTCTTCGCCCCTTTTTCTCGATGCAATGGGAGTATAACATACTGTTTTACATTGTTTTCCGCAAATTGACCCTGATCGGCAGACAGAATAATAGAATATACTTTCATAGAAAAACCCTGCAAAAAGATGCAAATGCAATCCTTTTGCAGGGTTTTAACGCTTTTGAATCTGCTTCCGTCAGAGCAGATGCAGCAGTTCGTCCGCCTCCTCCAAATCCAGTTGTTCGAGTACGTGGCGCACATAACCGACCACGCTTTCCACGTCCTCCGCCTCGCTGCGATATCCGGCCCGCCAATATTCCTGTGCCAGATCGGTGCAGCGGCGGCGGGTTGCAGCATCCCGTGTCACCGCCAGCAGCGCTGTCGCGTTTCCGAGGGCTAGTTCCGGATGGGTCAGAGAAAGCTGTTGCAACGCATAGATGAGCACACATTCCAGCCGGTCCCGTACGCGCAGCGGGTCCATACCCGCGTAATGCAGCAGCACGTCCAGCTCTTCCAGCGTCATGTTCAGATGCAGCCCCAGCGCCGTCAGGCTGCGCCGCCGCGGTACGATACCATGGCACCGCAGCTGAGACAGCTGTTTCTCCACCCACGCCGGAAGGCCCAGACTGTGCAGACTGCCGCCGCCGTCCCGAACCGCTTCCAGACGATGCATGGTCAGATATTCCTCCAGATACCGCTCCAACTTCTGCTTGCGCCCGGTCAACTCCGCCCCAAACGCCTGCAAAAACGCTGCAAATTCCGCTTCGGTATCCACAGCCGACAGATGCGCCATCAGCTTTGTGGTGGTAATGCCGGAAGGGCCGTCCGGCGACCAATCGGACAACAGCCGATGATATAAAGTCTCTGCCGCAGCATAATCATACCGCAAATCGCCCCGTTCCCGCCTCTGTAAACAGAAAACGCAGCAAGCGTCAAAGGGGTCTCTCGGATTGAGGCCACAATAGCCGCCATAGCGAGAAAGCATGTCGCTGACCGCTTTGGGCGGCATTGCAACACCAAATCCAATCCTGATATAGGTATCGCGGCTTTTGGGCGCGCCACCTTGCAGCCGCCAACGCTTCACCGTATTTTTACTCAGACCGCATCGGGAGGCAAAACGGCTGTAACTCAATCCGGAAGCGTCCAAAATATCGGCAAAGAAGCTCTGCCAAGGCTCAGTCCACCCGTCCCGCTCTTCCAGCAAGGCCAGCACATCGGCAACGGTTTCGCAGCGGGACACCTCCATGGCCCTATCCATCGGTCTCATCCCACTGACAGACAAAGCCACAGGATTGCGCATCAAACATATATACCCCGTTTATCACCGAATCATTCCAAACCCAGCCCTGATCGTCCTTACGGTACATCATCAGGTAATGCTCGTCGCCGCCATCGTTGTTAGGCTCACCGATGGCCCACGCCGCAAACTCGAACGACGCGCCCGTTACCCATTGAAAGCCGCTGCTGCTGCTGTAATTATTCGCCCCCAGCCAGACCGTGTTGATCTGGTTTTCCTCCAGCAGCGCAGTGATGGTGTCCATCTGTTTCTGGCTTGTAATCGTTGCCAGATGTCCGCCCCGCGCCTCGCAGTAGACCTGCGCTTCTTCCCAATTCATGGTTGCTTTGACCACTGCATAGCGGCAGCCCTCTTCCGGCTCCACCTCTGCCAGTTTGGTCGCCGACGGCGGCAAAAAGGTCGCACGAAGCGCCTGCATCGGATAGGGCAGCATCACCAGCGTTATGGCAAACACCGCGCAGGCCCATCCCGCCACAGCCGCCGTCCGCCAACCGTTTTTTGGCCGCTCAAGCGCCTTCAGCAATGCATCCGCCGAGGAAAAGCGTTTCTGCGGCTGCGCCTGACAGCACCGTAAGATGATTCTTTTCAGCCGCCGATCTCCTTCCGGCGGCGGCGGCAGTTTCGTCCCCTGCCAACGGCGGCGGACCGCTGTTTCCCGCTCGGAAAAGGGTGTATTTTCATCCATCAGGGGCAGCTGTCCATAATTGAGCAGCTGATAAAGGACAATGCCCAACGAGTAGAGGTCGGCGCGCCCATCATAGACTTCGCCCCGGGCCACTTCAGGTGCCATATAAGCGGCAGTGCCGGTCATGGTTTCCAGCACCCCGGCGCGGCAGTGGCGCGCAATGCTGAAATCTCCCAGTTGGAAACGGCCATCGGCGGTACGATACAGATTGGCCGGCTTGACATCCCGGTGAATCAAACCGGCTCGATGCGCAGCAGCAAGCGCGGCGGCAATATCCCGCGCCAACGTGCAGACCTCCGATACGGGCAGGCTTTCCCCTTCCCGTAGCAGTTCCGCCACGCAGTCCAGCTGCTCCATGCGCATGAGCACATCCCAGCCAACCAGCGTGTCCCCGTCATACAGCGGAAAACAGGCGTCATCGTAAAGCGTCACTACATTTTCGCAGCCGCGCAGCCGCTCCAGTGCGGCGATTTCCTGTCGGACATCTGCGAGACTCTGCTCCAGCTCTTCCCCTCGCCCCAGAACCGTAACGACTTTGACCACGCAGGCAAAGCCCTGTTCCGCTCTTCCGCCGGACAGGGTATAAACACAACAGCTGCCATTTCGATAAATTCGTGTTTCCGGAATCCACTGCCCCCAAAGAGGCGCATAGCCCCGCAGCCGTTCCTCAAGGCTCTCCATAGGCTGTAATCCTTTCCTTTTGTCATGGAATGACTTGTCTGGGAATTATTATACAATAAGCCAACCAACCTGACAACCCGCCCCATTGTTCCAGACTGACGTAAGGCATGACATAACGGTTGCCCAGCACAAGGTCCACGGGCAAGCTACATGTCAAACACCATGCGGCACGAACCCCTTCATACGAAAAACAGCGCGGCAGGCTTTTCGCCCATCGCGCTGTTTTTTTACCTTTCTATCGATGTGCCGCCGACGATCTGACGGCGAATTGCTTTGTACAGACACATCCTGCGATGCAAAACAGGGTACACATGTAATACAAGCATGACTACTGCTGTTCATCGCTGTCGCAACGACTTTTGCCAAACGCGATAGAGAGCAGCCAGCCGATCGCACCCATATAAAGCATAGAATTGACTGGATTGGATGTGATTGCACAAGCACCGGAAGCGCAGCCAATCACACGGTAATACAGATAGCCGACCAGTGCGCCGCCGAATGTAAACAAGGCCGGGCGCAGCCATCGAATCAGTCGTTGTTTCATTGCGGTGCCTCCCATAAGTTACCGATCGGTTTGCGCCAGCAAATCAGCCTGCTCCGGATGCCGCTGAAACCACCGCACGGCATAAGAGCAAACCGGAACGGCCTTGCGGCCGCTTGCACGCAGCTCCTGTGCCAGCGAATTCAGCAGCGCACCAGCTACGCCTTGCCCGCGCAAGGTATCGTCTACCACTGTGGACGCGATTGTGACCGTATGCTCATCTCGCGCCGGGAAAGCAACATAAGCGAGTTCCCTTCCGGTTTCATCCTCCATCCAAATGCGGTCGGAACGCTTGCAAAACTCCATGAGAATGCCCTCCTTTTTATTTCGTCAACCATTTTCGGTCAGATACTGCTCAGCGTAATATGCGGCAACAGCGCCATCGGCCGCGGCGGTGATCACCTGCCGCACTGCCTTGGTGCGTACGTCGCCTACAGCAAATACCCCCGGCACTCCGGTGCGGGTAGACTCATCCGCAATAATATATCCGCTGTTATCCAAAGCAATCTGTCCGGCAAACAGGGCGGTTTCGGGTGCGCGGCCGATGCTGACAAACAGCCCGTCAACGGTAAGGTCGGTTGTCTCACCGGTCACCGTATCCCGCAGACGAACGCCGGACAGACGCTCGTCGCCCAGCAGCTGTTCCACCGTGCTGTTCCATCGAAATTCAATATTGCCCGCCTGCATCAGCGGAGCATGATAGATCTTGGTCGCACGCAGGCTGTCCCGTCGGTGAATCAGGATTACCTTTTGGCAAATACGCGACAATAGCAATGCGTCAGCCGCAGCCGAATTGCCGCCGCCAACGATTGCAACCGTCTTGCCCTTGAAGCTCATGCCGTCACAGGCCGCACAATAGGCGACGCCTCGACCGGTTAGCTGTGTCTCGCGCTCGACGCCAAGTGAGCGATGATCGGCACCGGTAGCAATCACGATGGTTTTAGCGAAGAACACCCCCTCGCTGGTTTCCACACGCTTGGGGTTCTCCATCACATGAACCGCTTGCACCTCAGCCAGCTCGGTTTTCGCTCCAAACCGCTCTGCACCCGCCTGCATCTTTTCACCCAGTTCAAAACCGTCAATGCCTTCCTCAAAACCCGGATAGTTGTCGATCTGGGTGGTCTGGGCCATCTGGCCGCCCGCAGATAACTTTTCCAGCACGAGTGTATCCAGTCCTGCTCGCGTGGCGTACAGTGCAGCGGTGTAGCCCCCCGGACCGCCGCCGATAACGATCATATCATAAATGTGCTCCATATTCATTCCTTCTTTCTGCTTTGATGCAGCAACCCGCCACTTTGCGGTCAGGACAGTGTTTCCGCAATGAACGCGTCGATTTTGGCCTTGGAATCGGGCGCGACAATCGAACCGAGCGACGCGCCGTTCTGATAGAGCACGAGGGTCGGCACAAGCTCAATGCGCTCCTGCTCAGCGATCTGCGGTTCTTCATCGATATTGATTTTTGCAACCACCAGTTTTCCCTCGTTCTGCTCTGCAACTTTTTCGTAAGCCGCGCTAATACGGCGGCAGTAGGTGCACCACGGGGCCCAGAACTCAACCAGCACCGGCATCCCTTGTTTTGTACTCTCGCGGAACTCATCCGCATGCATATGAATAGCAGCCATGATAGCAACTCCTTTTTCCTTGTTTGATTATAGTATACCCGATTCCGGGATTGCCTTCTGTGATAAACTCACAAAAGGCGTTTTTTGACATGAAATAGACAACAAGAAATATTGTCTGTGACTTACTCTGCTGTTAGATTACAACACACTTTTAAGAGTATTGTTTGCGCAGCAGACACCGTGCTATACAACACCTGCACGGCAATAGCTGCTCTGCATCGAATCGGTTACAGTTTTACAAAATGGGGATAGTGGAAATGAAAAAACCATCATCGGTCTTGTGACCGGCATTGCGATGGTGTCCATGGCGGCAGCCGCGTCCACTGTCCTAGTGAAGCCCTCGATATCGGCATCGGTTGGAACACATCCGCGCAGCGGGTCGATATTTCGACCACGCAGGGCTATGACAAACCCAGCCTAGAAGAAATGCTGCCGATCGATTACCTCGGCATGACGATGGATGATCGGCGAAAACAATGCAACGGCCTATTGCTGTATGGACTTGTCCGGCGTACGCGTATTCTTCTACTGGTTCGATTACGCTGACCCCTACACGACACTAGCTGATAGCATCGTTCTGATGGCTTACTGCCGTGCCAAATCCCCGGTTTTACCACAAACAAAAGCCTGCACGATCATAACGATCGCACAGGCTTTTTCTCTCCGCACGGCGTTTTACATTTGCCGTACATTCCGGATTACAGGAGTGCACTCGGTTACATCAATACGTCGACACCCAGCCAACCCGCATCCGTATCAATATGGACTGCGTTTCCATGCACATCTTTTGGTACATCCTGCGAGACCACCGGCGGCTTGATATCACACGCCAAACCACGCTTGACCAACGCGGAAGCTGCATTGCCGCAGGTGATGTTAGTCAGCTCACAGAGCGCAGACTGCACCAGTTCATCCATCTCAGTCAACTCCATACCGGTCATGGATTGCAGTAAATTGAGCGCAAGCTCTTTGGAATACCCAAAGACGGCCCGCCCTTTCACATCCCCGACCAGCTCGATCGTGACAAAAATGTCTCCTTCCGGCTGATTCCGGTCGGCCACCTGCATCTGTGCACCATCCTGATGCAGTCCCGCCATGGTTTCCATCACATCCAGTGCGCTGTGAGAGAACAGGTCGACAAATTTATCAAACTCCGTCTGCTCATCTGCGTCTTTGCCGCCGGACACGATTTTCTGATCCGTATCAACCACATGGTAGATGAGCCATGCCGTTACCGTACCTGCCAGATCTTTCATGGTTTTTACGTCAAACCCGTTTTCCGTCAGACGCTTCTCGTAATTGAGCACGGTCTGGGTAAACTGACGGTGCTCCTCGCGGTGCGCTTCGAGACCGCTGTACCCAATGGACGCTTGATACGCTTCTTCATCCCGAAAGTGATAGATAACATAATCCTTCAGAAACTCCAAAACCTTCCGGTAGGTTTCTACCGTGGCTCCGTTCTTTACCGCAGTGACCAGTTCCTCCGTCATCCGGAACAACTCGATATGTTGTTCATCGATCCGGTCTACGCCGAGGCGGTAGCTGTCTTTCCACATCATGTGTTGTCAAACCCTCTTTATAACAAAATCTTGTATTATTGTATCATGCTTCGCACGGAAAGGCAAGCGTTCCTCACCTGACCGCGGCATACAAATATACACCGATTTAACAAACCTGCGGCTTCTTACCTTACAGACAATCTTCTCTTTCGTTCAGACAGCATACCTTTTAGGTCAGAAAATGCTCTGCTATCAAAATCACCAGCGGGATCGTCAGGATCGACAGCACCGTAGACGCACAGACATAGGCAACTGCGCGGCGGTAATCCTGTCCGAACTTCTGGGCAAAGATGCCCGTGCTGGTCGCCACCGGCGTGGCCGCCGCCACTAGCGTGATGAGTGCCACATCGCCGCGTGCAAAGGGCATTGGCAGGAACGCCAGTGCGGTCAGCAGCGGAATGGCAAACAGGCGCAGTGCTGCTACGACGTACAGCCGGGCGCCACAGACCAGATCGCGCGGCTTGATCTGCGACAGATAAAAGCCGAGCACCAGCATTGCCAGCGGCGTGTTGGCGTCCGCGATCAGCTCGATTGTGCCGCCCACGATGGTCGGCAGCGTCAGGCCGGATAAAAATAGGCCCAAACCGACCATCATCGAGATAAACACCGGGTTGATGAACACCTTTTTCACGTTGATTGTCTTGGGGTTGCCTGATATAATGACAATACCATAGGTCCATTGCAGTAGATTGAGCATGGAGGAAAACGCAACGACATAAAACGCCGCCTCTGCGCCGAACACCGAGGTGACCAGCGGAATGCCGATAAAGCCCGCGTTGCCGAATGCAGCGCTGAAGTTTTCGATGCGGTGCCGCATGCCGAACGCAATCCACGAAACCGCAATCGTCACCACAAAGGCGACGACGGCCAGCACCGCGGAAATGCCGAGCGCATACAGCTTCTGCGTGCTGTATTCCGTGATATAGCTGCGCACGATGACGCACGGGATCACAGCGTACAGCAGAATATTGGACAGATCCCGGCTGCCTTGCTCGGTCAGCATGCCCAGACGGGACAGCAGCAGACCAAGCAGCATCAGCAGGAACATGATGAGCGTTTGTTGAATGAGGACCTGTGTGATCATAAAATGTTCTTTCCTGTCAGTTTGAATTGAAAAGGAGGTTGTGGGTTGGAACTGTACCAGCTCAGACAATTTACAGCAGCGGCACGGCTGGAAAACATGACACGCGCCGCGCACGAACTCAATGTGGCGCAGCCCGCAATATCCAAGACGATCCGTCATCTGGAGAATGACCTGGGTGTCGAGCTGTTCGAGCGCACCGGCAAGGGACTGCGCCGTACAGAGGCGGGCGATATTCTGCTGCGCTATGCCCAGCAGATCTTACAGGCTGAGGAGGATGCGCGCCGCGAAATCGCGGAAAGTGCGCAGCAGGCCGGCAGCTTATGCATTTGCGCGCTGTCCTTAAGCGAACAGATTGGTGAGATTTTATCCGGTTTCACACGCGTCTGCGGAGACATTCGTTTCCGTGTGACCACTACGCCCGAGCAAAGCGATCTGCTGCTGGATTCCGCTGTCTCACGTGAAGAGATCCCCGCGGATGCGGAACTGCTCGGTAGTGAGGAGATCTGTCTGGCGGTGCCATCCTCGCACCGACTGGCAGAACAGGGATCGGTCGCACTATCCGAACTGACGGAAGACTCCTTCATCGTACTGCGCAACTCGCACTCGTTCCGACAGGTGTCCGAGCACATCTTCCACGCTACCGGTTTGAACCCTCGCATCGCCATTGAATGTGACAGTGCAGCCCTGCAAAACCGGCTGATTTCGCTTGGCATGGGCGTCGCATTAGTTGCATCCAATGCATGGCAGCATGCGCAGCAGAGCAGTGACATCCGCCTGCTGCACATCCGGGATGCCGACTGCCGCCGTTATCTCTATATACGAACACTCAGCCGGTATCAAACGCGCGGAATGCGGGACTTCAAAGCCTATCTTCGCCGTTTTTTTACCAATTTTCAGGTTTAGGTGCCGACTTCCAGCGGTACGGTTTCGCCGTCGTAAAATTGCCGCAGGCTTTCGAGCGAGCACTGCACCATATCAAATACTGCCTGATCAGTAAAGAATGCCATGTGCGGGGTAACGATGGTATTCTGGAAGGATTTAAGAATGATATAGTCGTGGTTGGTAACGCGGCTGTTATAGCTGTGGTCGACACGGATGACGTCATCCTCCCCCTCAAAGCAGTCCACGCCCACCGCGCCGATCCGGCCAGATTCAATGCCGTCGATCAGCGCACCGGTGTCGATCAGCGCGCCGCGCGCGCAATTAATGATCACCACGCCTGCCTTCATCTTATCGATTGCTTGCGCATTGATCATATGATGCGTGCTGTCATCCAGGAAAGTATGCAGCGTAATGACGTCTGCTTGTGCGTACAACTGGTCGAGCGAAACATACTCCACATTCGTCAAATTGGTCGACGGATAGGGGTCGTACGCGATGATGCGACAGCCGAAGCCGGACAGGTTTTCGATTACAGCCTTGCCGATCCGCCCGGTGCCAATCACGCCGACCGTCAGATTCTGCATTTCCATGCCGCGCGCGGCACCCGCAGCACCCAGCGAATAGTCTGCGGTGTGAGAGCGGAACATGATATATCCGATCTTGCGGATGCACATGAGCATGAGCATGACCGTGTAGTTTGCTACCGAATATGGCGAGTACCCCGCGTGCGACACACGAATCCCCAAACGGGCGGCAGCTTGCAGATCGACGTTATCAAAACCGATCGTGCGCAGCGCCACATAGTGAACGCCGTTCTCCGCCAGCGCCTCGAGTACCGGTGCGGACAGATTGCAGGTGCCCACACAGGACACGCCGTCAAAACCTTTCGTCAAGTTGACATTCTTCATGCTTAAGCCATCTGGCTGATAGGTCAGCGCAATATCCAGCGTCTGCGACCAGTGCTCAAAAAAGGCGCGTTCGTCCGGGCGGGCGCTGAACGCCATTACCTTCATTTGCATCTTTTTCACTCCTTGATCCATTCGTGGGTCAGTTTACCGAGAATTTCAATGCCGCGAACGATCTGCTCGTCCGTGGGGGTGGAATAATTCAGACGGAAACCGTTCGAAACCTTGCTTTCATCCGCGAGGAATGCCGATCCGGGTACGCACAGCACACCGCGCTTAATCGCCTCGCGCACAAAGGGCTGCGCATCCATTCCGTCCGGCAGGAACGCCATGACAAACAGACCGCCCTCAGGCTGGCCGAACTGCACAGCCGGATGGAAGGTGCGCCGCATGGTATCCAGCATGAGCTGACACTTGGCGCGGTAGATCTTGCGCGACTGTTCCAGATGCGCAGCAAAATCGTATTGGTTCATATAGGTGTCGCAGACATACTGGAATAGTACGTTGGAATGCACATCTGTCGTCTGCTTGGCAACCGTCAGCGGCATGGTCAGCGCCTTGTCGAACACCAGAAAGCCCAAACGGAACGCCGGTGCCATGACCTTGGAAAAGCTGCCCGCGTAGATAACGCGTCCTTCGGTATCCATCGACTTGATGGTAGGCACGTTTTCACCCGCGAAGCGCAGTTCACCGTATGGGTTGTCCTCGAGAATTACAATGTCATATCGGCAAGCCAGTTCGTACACCTTTTTGCGTTTTTCCTGCGTGGTAGTAATACCGGTCGGGTTCTGGAAGGACGGAATCGTATACAGCAGCTTGGCCTCGGGATGTGCCTTGAGCGCAGCCTCCAGCGCATCCACATCCATGCCGTCTTTCTGCATAGGAATACCTACCAGTTTCGCGCCATACGAGCGGAAGGTGTTCAAACAGCCGACGAACGCCGGCTCCTCGGTCAGGACAATGTCGCCTTCGTTGACCAGTGCCTTGGTGGTCAGATCGGCGCACTGCTGTCCGCCCGAGACAATGAACAATTCGTTTTTCTCAAAATCAAAGCCCTCCTGCGCGGCAAGATAACGCTTCATCGTCTCCCGCAACGGCATATACCCTTCGGACAATCCATATTGCAGCATGGAGACCGGTGCTTTTTGCAGCACTTCCGTCACGATCTGCTCAATTTCCGCGCAGGGAAATGTCTCTGCGGACGGATTGCCACCGCCAAACGAAATCATATTCGGATCAGCGCCAAGCTTGAACAACTCACGGATCGCCGAGCCATGCACGCCGGACAACCGGTTGGAAATCTGAAATTGCATATCAATACGCTCCCTGATTTGAAAATAAAAAAGGGCGCTGAAACCCTAAAACAGGTTTCAGCGCCTTTGCTGATGATATCAGTATACCAGCGTGCATGCAATTTGTCCAATAGATAACAGCTATAATGATATAACCATTAGGAATGTCATCGGATAATTTCTGCGCTTTTTCTGCTATACAGCGGCATGCAGTTGTGCTAAGATAGAGTAGGTTTGCGCCGCTTCAGCGGCTGCGGCCCTCACTTTTCAGAAAGGACGGCGCGCATGCTTTACCCCGCGCACACATTGAATAACCACCATGGAACAATCCCTCTCAACCACCCGTCTACTTGAGCAGCATACGGTGCGCCATCTAGTGCTGCGTCTGGGTATCCCAGCGATGTTTGGCCAGTTTTTTAACATTCTGTACAGCATTGTCGACCGTATTTTTGTCGGACAAATCCCGGAAACCGGCGGAATCGCGTTAGCAGCGATCGGCATATGTGCCCCGGCGCTGACTGCTATCACCGCCTTTGCTTATATGGTTGGCATCGGCGGCGCGTCTGCCATGAGCATCAGCCTTGGACAGAAAGAGCCGGAACGCGCCCGTGCGTTTCTTGGCAATGCACTGCTGCTTTTGCTCGGTATCTCGGCAGCTATAACCGTGTTGCTATTGCTATTTCGGCAGCCGGTGCTCTATCTGCTTGGATGCAGTGATGCAATGTTCCCCTATGCACAAAGCTATTTTACCATCTATCTGTGTGGTACAGTCGCTTCGCTGTGCAGCATAGGCCTAAATCAGTTCCTGCTCGCGCAAGGATATGCCCGGCAGGGCATGGTCTCGGTGGTAATCGGCGCGGGCGCCAATCTGCTCCTTGACCCGCTGCTCATCTTTGGGCTGAACATGGGTGTAGCAGGCGCTGCGGTCGCAACCGTGACTGCGCAAACCTGCATGGCGCTCTATGTGATTTTTCAACTGCGCCGCCCTGACATGCCGGTTCGGCTTGGTCTGCATCCATGGCAAAGCGCGCTGTGCCGCCGTATCGTGACCATTGGCTCAATGTCCTTTTTGATTACGATTCTGGATAACCTGATCATCATCCTCCTGAATATCGTATTGCGAAAATACGGCGGTGCGGTACAAGGCGACCGCCTGATCACCTGTGCAACCGTTGTACAGAGCTTTCTGACTATTGTGTTCTGCCCCGCGCAAGGCATTACTACAGGCTGTGGCACAATCTTCAGTTACCATTACGGCGCACAAAACTTCCCCAAAATCCGGCAGGCATTCGCGTACATGTTCGCACTTTGCGCACTATATATCGGCCTGATGCAGTTAAGCGTGCAGTTATATCCACAGGTGTTCGCCGGACTTTTTTTGCAGGACAGCAGCTTGCACGCGCTCGCCGCAAGCGCACTACGGCTTTACACGTTCGCTCTGATCGGCGTGGCCGTGCAGTATGCACTAGTCGACGGCCTGACCGCAATGGGCCTCATCCGCTATGCACTACCGCTTTCCGTGTTCCGCAAGCTGGTCTATTTGGTATGCATTTTCGCGCTGCCGCACTGGCTGGATATTCAATACATCTTTCTGGCAGGCACCATTTCAGACGCGATTGGTGCGTCGTTTAGCCTGCTGTTGTTTTTCTTCTATATTTTGCCGCGGCTGCAGTGTTCGGACAACCACGTATCCTAATATGAGCATCCTCTTGCTTGCATCTGTAAGCTATACGCCCGAACACCTAATCTCAGCAGAAAACGGACATGAAAACACCAAAGTTATTTATCTCAAAATCAAAAACTGCGAAGAAATCACAAAAAAGCCGCCTGTTCTTTCGAACAAGCGGCTTTCTTGGTATGCCTGATGCGATTTAAGCACATGGTCTTTGGCGTCGGAGCAGTTGACTCCGGCTGTTTTCATTGGTTGCAGCTTGGAAAGTGCGGTTTTCTCTCGTTTTTTGCGCATGACCGCCTGTTTTGCAACGCATGTACTTCACCGAAAACAAGCCGCGGACGCCAAGCCATCATACGGCAAAGCATGCATATTCAGATACCTTTAACCACAGTATGACATGAGAGTAAAACGGAGAATTTATTCGTTAATATAGTGCAACCTTTGCAGAAATTCTTTGTTTTGTGTTTTTTCGCAAATTGCATCAATACCAGATGATATGACCCAGATTGCCATCCCCCTTCTGGCACAGGTCACAAGCATATCAATAATCATTTCGTGATGTGCCGATTCCTGCCCCGCAAACGGAAAAAAACAGATCAGCAGCCGTGGATTGAGCAAATACCATTTATAGTAGGAAAACCGAAGCCGTTCCGGCAGGGTCCATTCACACAGCGGACGCAGCAGAGCATCCCCATTAAACCATCTCGATGCTTCCTGCTGAATATTTCCCATAATTTTTTTGCGGATAATGTGCCTCTCGGCTTTTGGAAGCAAGCAGATGCTCAGATTGTCCAGCGCGGTCAATTTATCAAACAATACGCCGCTTGGACGGTCCGGACGTTCAATTTGGATTCCGATTTCCGTACCAATAATGCGGGATAATTCGCTATGCTCATATTTTTTGCCATTCAGACGAAATTCTCCGCTCAACCAGCTTTGTTCCCGTAAAAAGCAATCCCGGATTTGTGATACCGTATTATAGTTTTCATCCCTCAGAAAAGCAATTTCACCGCTGCGAATCTGAAAATTCAATGGTTTCAGCTTGGGAAATGTCAGATTCTCAATCGACAGAATGATTTTTTCATCATGATGCGGCTCCGAACGGACTGTGCTACTCCGACGTTTCCACCCTAGAATTTCATACAGTCGATCGTCATATTCTTCCGGATATAATCGATAAAATGATTTTCGATTTTTGATAATTTCAACCCGGCTGGTATATTGATACAGAAATTCTTCATCCATATCACAGAGCATCACGGAGGTCCCCTGCTTGAGCAAAATCTGGATGCACTGCATGAGCTGCTCCAAATCCTTCCACCGCAGAATCTCCGTCAATCGATCCAAAATGAGTAACTCGCTTTTCCAAAACCAAACACGGAACACAGAAAGCCGATAGTAATCCAGCAAGGAAAGTGAGCAAAGCTTTTGCGTCCATGAAAAAAGCAGCCCCATCTGCTGCAGCATTTCCGCTGTTTCCGACGTGTGCAGCGCAGCTTCTGCTTCCTTATTCTTTCGCCACCGCATCGGTTTACTCAGAGCCATCATAAAATCCCAGACCGTCAATTCTTTGGAATCAAACCGAAATTTATCGGCTATGATACTGTGCTGCATGACCCAATGCTCTAAATCGATAGAACCCATACGGCGTCCATATAAAAAGACTTTTCCGCTTTTCATATGCGAGTAACCCTTGAAAATATCCAAGAAAGCAGTACCGGATGTTAAGTGCTCATCCACGTAGATTCCGATGCACTCTCCACGGGAAATCGCAATATCAAATTGATAATCGTTTCCTTCTCGCTGAAAATGGCCATTTTCAATACGGATTAGTTCTTCTTTCATCGATTATCCATCCTCCTGCGATAGCAGAGGAAGCGTGATGCAGCACTCCGTACCAATACCAGCTGCACTGTAAATCCGAAGGCCGTAATCTTCTCCAAACATCAGTCGGATTCGACTGTTGACATTCCGCAGCGCAATGCCGCCTCGCTGCTGACCGCTGACAGCTGTGCTGTCCCCTGCAAACTGTGCATTTAATCTTTCGACCTGTTCTTCCGGCATGCCGATACCATCGTCGCGCACACGCAAAAACAGAGTCTGTTCGCTGTTTTCCACAATGATCCGAACCGTACCATGCTCAATCTTACCTTCCAGCCCATGTGAAACCGCGTTCTCAACAAGAGGCTGCAAAATAAGCTTGGGCATGCGTGCCTCCAACAGATTTTCATTTTCCATTTCCAACTCCAGAGAGAGTTTGTCACCAAAACGGCAGCGCTGAATGGTAAAATAATTTTCAGCATTGTCCAGTTCATCGGAAAAGGTGACGTATTCCTGCACATTGGAAATGGTATAACGAAAGAAAGTGGCTAAAGCCTCGGTAGTTTCAGCGATTTCTTCGCAATCCGCCAGCAGCGCATCGGCACGGATTGCTTCCAACGCATTATAAAGAAAATGCGGATTGATCTGATTTTGCAGCGCGAGATATTCCGCCTGTTTCTGCCGTAACTTCGTGATTTCTTCACCATGCAGCCGGTCCTCAATAGCACCCAGAAATGCACTCAAATTCGGACTTCTGCTCCAGTCCAAACGCAGCACAGCTTCCAGATTTTTATCATTTTTATAACGTCGAAGTGCGCGCCAGAATTGCAATCCACCTCTCAACGACATAGGATCACCTTACTTGTACAGCTTTTTATAATCCGATGGACTTACGCCTGTCCTTTTTTTGAACAGGCGGGAAAAATACTTCAGATCCCGGTAGCCTACCATTTCTGCAACATCCTGAATGGACAAGCCATCCGCACAAAGCAGCTCTTTGGATTTATTGATCCGCAGTTCGGTCAAATAATCCATAAAATTCTGACCGGTCTCCTTTTTAAATAGGGCAGAAAAATAGGTTGCATTGAATCCAACCGCACTGCTGACATCCTCCAGACGCAATGCTTCTTGATAATGCTGCTGGATATAGCGCTTGGCTTCGGTGATCGGACGCGTTTCTTTTCGAGATTTTTCTTCCTTAAGCGACTGGATCTGCTGCCGGATGCCTTCTCGCAGCAATCGGAAAATATCTTGTGCGTTGGTGCATCGCCAGAATTTTTCCCGCATGGTTTCTGAAAACAGATCTTCTACGTTTCCGCTTTGCTTCATACCGTAATTGGCGGCATCCACAATCTGTTCAAACCAGTCTTCCAGCATTTGTCCATTCAGCGGTTTTCTTGGCAAGATACAGCGATAACTATCATCCAATTCCTGTTGAAACCGCTCTTCGTCCAGGCATTCCGCCGCTTCCTGGAATCGCTTTTTCTGCGCAGGGTCCATTTGATATCGTTCGCCCAATGCAGGCGATTCGGCCTCCGCATCCCGCCATGGCTGCACCCGGCAAAGTCGATCCAGACAAAGCCACATCGCTTCACGCATGGAAATATCCATTTGTTCCAGACAGTTTTTTCGACTGCCCAAGCAGATTGTGCTTCGGATATCCCAAAACAAATCGCGCTGTTTTTCGATCTCCTTACGAATCTTCGTGAACGCCTGTTTAACTTCGACCGCCTGATAATTCCGCAGGAATAATATGGCTGCTACGCCTTCCTTTTGGACAGAAACTGCATATTCATCGGCCAGTTGATGAACCTCACGTCGCACAATCTCCAAAGCATGATGCATGATCATCTGGTATCCATCTCGATACTGTTCTGCATTGGAGATATCCGGTTTAACTAGAACAGCGAAATAACTGCCCGCTGCAAAGTGAAAGCCATATTCTGACGCTGCTTGTTCCGCGTTTAGAAAGGACTCATGTCGGGCAACAGCATTTTCAAGCGCAGCCATCAGCTGTTCCTGACACCGCTCCCCGCTCTTTTTCAACTGAAATTCCAGTTCCGCTTCCTCTCCCAGTTTATCCTTTAAGCGAAGCAGAATCCCGCACAGTTCTTCCTGCTTGAGCGGTTTGAGAAGATAATCCTCAACACCATATTTCAGGGCATTCTGTGCATATTCAAATTGGCGATACCCACTGATTACAATTGAATGCAATTTGGGCTGCAGCTCCTTGGCACGACGGATTAAATCAATTCCGTCACAACCGGGCATGCGTATATCGGTTATAAGCAGGTGAGGCTGCTTTTCTTTTACCAGCTCCAGAGCACGAAAGCCGTCATTGGCAATTCCGACGACTTCATAACCAAGCGATTGCCAATCAATTAGCTTCTGCATCAGCAAAATCACTTTGATTTCATCGTCTGCAAGAACTACCCTTAACATAATCCACCCCCGGTAAATACGGATGCTATAAGAAAAGGGAAAACGAATTCGTTTTCCCTTTTCCATATTCATCATAACACTTTAGCTGACGTTTGCCAAATGAAAATCATGCATATACGAATAAGGGCTCTTATTCGTAATCCGCAACATTGGATGCGTCGATCCAGGTGTTGTCAGTGATGATCACGTTCTCATCCAGCGTACCGCCGTCGAGCAGCGTAACAGCGGCTTCGATAGCGTTGGCAGCCATTGCGCCGCCGTTCTGGGAAACCGTGCCGGTGATGCGGCCATCATTGATGGCTTCAAAGCCGTCCGGCGTACCATCGACACCCGCAATAACAATACCGCTGTTCGCACCAGCTGCATTGCCGGCGCCAACTGCCATGCCGTCATTCTCGCAGATGATCGCATCCAGATCATATGCGGACAGCCAGCTCTCCACCGTTGCCTGCGCGCTGGCAGTATCCCACTGGCAGTCTGCCGGTGCAACGACTTGAACCATGTCCGGATAATTCTTCAAAACATTCTCATAGCCTTCCATGCGCTGCAATCCACCCGAGTCACCGGAGGGGCCGGTCAGGATCGCGATGTTGCCTTTGCCATTCAGCAGATCCGCAACATGCTGCATTTCGGTCTCGCCAGCCTTGACATTATCGCCATAGGAAACCGCCGAAATGCCGTAATTTTCCCAATCGGTGCAAGCCGAAATGATGTTGATTACAACCACACCCGCATCCGCTGCGCTCTTGGCCGCATCGCACAGACCGTCTGGATCAACAGGCTCAAACAGAATCGCATTATAGCCTTCGGAGACACACTGCTCAATCTGGCTGATCTGCGTGGCAGCATCCTGATCCGCGCTCAGGATCGTCAGGTCAACGCCCATCTCCTCGGCCTTTGCCTCGGCTGCTTCGGATACTGCAATCTGGAATGCATTGGTCTGATGCTGCTGAATCAGCGCAATCTTATAAGCACCGTCGGTTGAATCTGTGCCTGCATCAGAATTCTGCGAATCATTGGTTGCGGTGTTGCCGCAGCCGGTTGCCACGCCCAGCGTCATTGCGCCAGCCATCAGCATGGCAATAAGTCTCTTTTTACTCATTTTACTTCCTCCTCAAATGCATTTATGATAAGAACAGGACAGGATTTTGCCCTTGTTCCTAACATCCGTCAGTCTTTCTTACTCTTACCCTTGACATCAATCAGAACCGCCAGAACAATAATGGCACCCTTTACGATCTTCTGCCAGTGCGACGAAACACCCATGATATCCAGACCATTTGCAATTACCGTGATCAGCAAGCAGCCGACAACAACCCCCCACGACTTGCCAACGCCGCCCGACATGGATACGCCGCCGACAACGCATGCGGTAATCGCGTCCATTTCATAGCTTTCTGCTGCAGTCGGTTGTCCAATCGTAACACGAGAGGTCATCAAGAAGCCGCTCAAGCCTGCCAGCAAGCCGGCAATCGCAAAGGTGGAAATGCGGATCATCGTCGTATTGATACCAGAAACGCGAGCTGCCTGTAAGTTGCCTCCGCAGGCATAAACGCGACGACCATAAACCGTTTTAGATAACACGAAAGAACAAATCAGAATAACAATCACTAAGAAAATCGCCAGCATCGGGATACCAGCAATCGAGTTTGCGGCAACCGCCCTATATTCCTGGCTGATACCGGTAATCGGCTTACCGTTGGAAGTCAAAAGTGCCAAGCCACGGACCGCGGTCATGGTGCCAAGCGTCATAATGAACGGCGGCAAATCGCCCACTGCGACGCCAACGCCGTTGACAACGCCGACGGCAAGTCCTGCCAGCATGGCGATAACGAGCGGTACGATCAGCGGATACTGTCCCTGCCCCAGCATTGCAGCTAAAATGCCTGCAAATGCAACCGTGGAGCCGACCGACATATCAAAACCACCGGCAATGATGACAAACATCATGCCAAATGCCAGAATGCCATTGATCGATGCCTGCTTTAAGATATTGACCAAATTGCTTGGCTGAATGAAGCTGGGCTTCAAGCAAGTCAACACAATTACCAACGCAATAAAGATCACGAAAATAAAATATTCACTGACCAGTGCTTTTGCACTTTTCGTCTTTTTCATAGTTTCCCCTTCCTTTATACCTCAATGGCTGAGGCGAGCGTCATAATCCGTTCCTGCGAGAACTCATCCCGTGTAACCTCGCCCGAAAGCTTGCCTTCGCACATTACCATAATCCGATCGCAAACACCCATCAGCTCTGGAATTTCCGAAGAAATCATGATAACCGCTTTACCTTGCTGCACCAAACTGCCCAGCAGCAGATAAATGTCGCGCTTTGCACCGACATCGATACCTCGGGTGGGCTCATCCAAAATAATAATATCCGGATCGTTCAGCAGCCACTTTGCAATAACCACTTTCTGCTGATTGCCGCCGGACAAATTACCAACAATCTGATCGCCGGAAGGAGTTTTGATATTCAGTTTTTTGATATACTCCATTGAGGCACTGCGTGCTTTATTTTTGTTATACAAACCATTGGTGACCAGTTTTTGAATGGCAACCATCGCAATGTTATCGTTGACCGAACCGCTTAGGTTCAGGCCGGTTACCTTACGGTCTTCTGTGATTAAGGCGACGCCTTCCTTGATGATATCGTGTGGCGAGTGCACATTGACTTTTTTGCCCTTAACAAAAATTTCTCCGCCGGAAAGCTCATGCATACCGAAAATGCCTTCCACCAATTCGCTGCGTCCTGCGCCGACCAGGCCGCCGATTCCAAGGATTTCTCCCTTACGGACAGAAAAACTGACACCTTTCACCTTGTTATCCGCACGGACAATATCTTTGGCTTCAAAAACGACATCGCCGATTTGTGCATCCAATTTCGGGAATACATCCGTAATCTCACGACCGACCATCATTTTAATCAGCTGCGCTTCGTTTAGGTCTTTTGTGTCACCCGAACCAATGTACTGACCATCACGATATACGCTGACACGATCACAAATGGTGAAGATTTCATCCATACGATGCGATATGTAAATGATGGCAACGCCTTTTTCTTTCAGCCTGCGAATATGGCCAAACAACAGCTCCACTTCGCGTTCCGTGATGGCGGCCGTTGGCTCATCCATTATAATAACTTTTGCCTTGATAGAGATCGCCTTGATGATTTCGATCAACTGACACTGTGCAACGGTCAGATTGCGAAGCTTTTCCTTAGGAGATACGTGCAGTCCGCATTCTTCAATCAGCTTTTGCGCCTCTTCTATTTCTGCTTTGTTATCTACCAAACCGTGCTTACGCAGCTCCCGGCCTACAAAAATGTTTTCATACACGGTCATATCCAGAATCGGATTCAATTCCTGATGAATCATTGCAACACCATGATCCATGGCCTCTTTGGGATTAGAAACCTTATATGGCTGCCCATTAAAGAGGATTTCCCCGCCTTCATCCTTGGTGTAAATGCCCATCAAGATTTTCATCAGTGTGGATTTTCCCGCACCGTTTTCTCCCATAAGCGCATGCACTTCTCCGGGTTTTATCTGAAGCTGTACATGGTTCAGCGCTTTGACGCCGGGAAATGTTTTGCTGATATCCTTCATTTCCAGAATATACTCCATGCTTTTCCCTCCCCGCTTTTCATTTCCTTGTGATAATTTTATCAAAGTATTTCATATTCTCAAACTTTCATTTTTCACATGAGGGGGGAGGATTTTTGGATATTTTGTAAAATAGTGAATATAGAACAAATCACCGATTCAATTTTGTATATTTTATACATTAAAATTTGCACATTTAAAACATTTTATACATAAAAGAAACTTACTGTTATTGCATATTATCCAATATTCAACCTGAGGTTAATTTTAAAACAAATGCGCATAAATTGTACTGCTATCCTCAGCCCGCCCCAAATTCCACTTCATGCATAAAGCACACACTGATTGTGCGCAGACACGGCCAAAGAATGGAAAACCTTCTCCTTTTACAACTATCTGTCCATTTTCAAGTAATCTGCCCACTTATTTATACAAGACGGACAATCCATACAGCAATCTCTTTTCTGCAAAGAACAGCCGAAATGCCGGCTGTCTGTTTACTGTTTCTGCGGACTTTGACCAACAGGATGAACTCCGAATCTGACGTCTTTTCTTAATCTGTGCAAACAGTTAAAAAAGCCGCCTGTTCTTACGAACAAGCGGCTTTCTTGGTACGCCCGATGCACTCCAAACGCACAGCCTTCAGAGCCAAAGCGATTCGTCCCGACCGTTTCCCAATGATTGCTGCTTCAAAAATGCATTTTTTCTTTTCTTCATATAATCGTCTGTTATTCCATGGATAAACACCGTCAAAAACAGGTTGCGGATGCCAAGTCATCACACAGCAGAACAGGTTAGCCCTATAACGCCTGAATGCGCAGCGGGACTTGAAGCTGTTGCGCCTTAGTCAGCGCATTATGAAACACTTCGAGAAAATCCTCGCCGCTACTGGTCACAAAGTAATTGCCAAGGTCTGTGATCGAGTTGCTGATCCGATCGCCCCATGGCGGTGTCAGCGAACGATCCTCGATATCCCAAATCACTTGATCGGGTGCAAGCTGAGCAAGCCCCCGCTTGATCTGCGCCAGCTCTTTTTCCGCCTGCTGCAAGTGCTCTACAGGCAATTCGCCTTGATATAACTCCCGCATGATATGGGGATATTTGCTGCCCCACTGCTCGTTCTCCAGCCGTCTACACACGGTCGAGAAGAAAGCGTGCAGGAAATCGCCGCCAATCGTGTACAAATACCGTTTTACCGTAAATCCTACTGCCATATCGCACCTCTATTGCATTTAAAATAAGTTTAATTCTTGTGATGTTTGCCACGCCGCTCTCTATTCAGAAAACTGACGGCAAATCTGACGGTATACAATAAATGAGATCACCAGTGTCAATCCATCGGCAATAAACTGCGCCCAAACCACACCGTATAACTGAAACAGCACATTCATAAGAAACATTAAGGGAATATAAATGATTCCCTGACGACAGGATGACAGCAGCAGAGACTGAGGTCCCTTTCCCATTGCCTGCAAGGTATGGAGTGATACAATAAAACCGCACACCCAAGGTGGTATAATGAAGAACAGAAAGGGTGTTGAAGATGGGACAGAAATACAGTGCAGAATACAAGGCAGACGTGCTGAAATTAGCTGACGAAATCGGAGTGAGCGCAGCGTGTCGGCAGTTGGGCATCTCCACGAAGACCGTATACAACTGGCGGAGAGCAGCGCGGCTGGACAAAGGTGAAGTCTGTGGCGTAAAGCCGGGCGAAACGCCGGGGCAGGCTGTAGAGCGTTTGACCCGCGAGATCCGTGAA